>JBBDTT010000088.1:0-7977 GCA_040904285.1 Actinomycetota bacterium | reverse complement strand
CTCGGCGCGCGAGTCCTCAGCCTGTTCGGCCCGAACACCGAACTCGCGTTCGGCCATCTCGGCTTCGTGAACATCCTCGGGTGGGCCGACCCCCAGCGCGCGCTGTCGTGCGCCCTGATCACCAGCGGCAAGCCCATCGTCTATCCCGGCGTGACCCACTTCCTGGGCATCGGCCGCCGCATCGGCAAGGAAGCCCCGACCGTGACCGGCGCACGGGCGGGGTAGAGTCGCTTTCGTCCATGACGGCTGAGACGCGGACTGCGATCCGGACGTGCCCGCTGTGCGAGGCGACCTGCGGGCTGGAGCTGACCCTCGAGGGGCGCACTCTCACGAAGGTCCGCGGCGACGCGGCCGACGTGTTCTCCGGCGGGTACCTGTGCCCCAAGGCGTTCGCCCTCCAGGACCTCGAGGCCGACCCTGACGTGGTCCGGACCCCCCTGGTTCGCGATGGTGGCGAGCTGCGCGAGGCGACGTGGGAGGAGGCGTTCGCGCGCGTGGACGCCGGCCTGGCCCCGATCATCCGCGAGGCCGGGCCCGACGCGGTGGCCGTGTACCTCGGCAACCCGAACGTCCACAACCTGGCCGGCCTCCTGTACGCGCGGGTCCTGCTGCGCGCCCTTCGCACCGCGAACCTGTACTCGGCGACCAGCGTCGACCAGATGCCCAAGCAGGTCGCCGCCGCGTACATGTTCGGCACCGGCCTGTCGATCCCGATCCCCGACATCGACCGGACCGAGCATCTGCTGATCCTCGGCGCCAACCCCCTCGTCTCGAACGGGAGCCTGTTCACGGCCCCCGACCTCCCCGGCCGGCTGCGCGCCCTCCGGGCCCGGGGCGGCAAGGTCGTCGTGGTCGACCCCCGCCGGACCGAGACCGCGCGCCACGCCGACGAGCACCACGCGATCCTGCCCGGAACCGACGCGCACCTGCTGTTCGCGATCGTCAACGTCCTGTTCGCGGAGGGCCTGGTCGAGCCCGGCCGCCTGGAGGCCCACACCTCCGGGATCGACGCGGTCCGCGCCCTCGCCGAGCCGTTCACCCCCGAAGTGGTCGCCCCGGTGACCGGGATCGCCGCCGAGGACATCGTCCGCATGGCCCGCGAGCTCGCCGCCGCGGAGCGGGCGGTCGTCTACGGGCGCATCGGCACGTGCACCCAGGAGTTCGGCACGCTGGCCTCGTGGCTGGTCGACGTGGTCAACGTCCTGACCGGGAACCTTGACCGGCCGGGCGGGGCGATGTTCACGACCCCGGCGGCGGGCGGCGCGAACACCTCGGGCGCGGCCGGGCGGGGGAAGGGCGCCCAGTTCGGCCGCCGGCACACCCGGGTCCGGGGCCTGGCCGAGCACTTCAGCGAGTTCCCCGTCGCCGCCCTGGCCGAGGAGATCCTCACCCCGGGCGACGGCCGGGTCCGCGCGCTGATCACGATCGCGGGGAACCCGGTCGTGTCCACCCCCGACGCGCGTGGCCTGGAGCGGGCCCTCGAGGCGCTGGAGTTCATGGTCGCCGTCGACATCTACGTGAACGACACCACCCGCCACGCGGACGTGATCCTGCCGGGGCAGTCGCCGCTCACCCGCGGCCACTACGACATCGCCTTCTACTCGCTGTCGTGCCGCAACATCGCCAACTACTCGCCGCCGAGCCTCCCTCTCGAGGAGGGCGGGATGGAGGAGTGGGAGGTCCTGCTTCGGATGGCCGGGATCGTGGCCGGGCAGGGGCCCGAGGCGGACCTCGACGTCCTGGACGAGCTCGTCGCGCACGAGGTCCTCAATCGGGGGCTGCAGAACCCACTGTGTCCGGCCCACGGGGCCGAGCCCGACACGGCGTGGGCCGCGATCGCCGGGCGCCGCGGCCCCGAGCGGCTGCTCGACATCCTCCTGCGCACCGGTCCGTTCGGCGACGGGTTCGGCAAGGACCCCGACGGCCTGTCGATGGCGGTCCTGGAGGCGAACCCGCACGGCGTGGACCTCGGCCCGCTGCAGGAACGGGTCCCCGAGGTGCTGCGCACCACGAGCGGGACGATCGAGCTGGCCCCTCCCGACGTGGTCGCCGACGTCGAGCGCCTGCGGACTTCGCTGGCCGCGAGCCGGAACGGCGGGCTGGTGCTGATCGGCCGCCGCCAGCTCCGCTCGAACAACTCGTGGATGCACAACCTGCCGGGGCTCGCCGGCGGCAAGAACCGGTGCACGATGCAGGTCCACCCCGACGACGCCGCGCGCCTCGGCCTGGAGGACGCGAAGCCGGCCCGGGTCCGCTCGGAGGCCGGCGAGGTCGAGATCGAGGTCGAGGTCACCGACGAGGTCCGGCCGGGGGTGGTGAGCATCCCCCACGGGTGGGGGAACGGGAACGTCGCCGTTCGGGCCCGGGTCGCCGCCGCTCAGGCGAGCGTGAACTCGAACGTGCTGGCGCCGGCCGGCCTCATCGATCCGCTATCCGGCAACGCGGTCCTCAACGGCATCCCCGTGTCCGTGGCGCCCGTCGACAGCGTGTAGCCCACGACTCCAGGAACTCGAGGGTCACCATCGCCGCGTTGTCCGCGGCGAGCTGCCGGTAGTAGAAGAACTGGACGGGGAACCCGGGCAGCATCAGGGGGTCGCCGTCGCCGTCGGACAGGGCGCGGAACGCGATGAACGGCGTCTTGTTCCGGGCCGCGACCCGGGCCACCGCGGCCGTCTCCATGTCCTCGGCCGCGTAGTCGCTGTCCGCCGGCGGGGGCGACTCGAAGAACGACAGGAAGAACTCCGGGTCGGCGAACGGCGCCATGCCGGTCAGGAAGCGCGCGACGTCCGGGGCCACCGGCGGGGCCCGGCACGGCTCGCAGCCGAAGACGTCGCCGCCCGCCGGGAAGCACGGGAACCGGCGTCCACCGAAGGGGTCGGCGCTCACGCCGTCGCCGCCCACGATGATCCTCGGCGGCTCGACGGACACCGTCCGGACCAGGCCGGGATCCAGTCCCACGCAGGCGGCGTCTCCCACCGGGGTCGCCGCGTCCAGGCCGGCTCCCGCTCGTTGCACCGCCTTCGCGACCGCGAGCATCCCCGGGTCGACGGGCAGCCACGGGTCCCGGGTGTCCTTGACCTTCCACCGGCGGGGAACCGTGACGTCGCCGATCGCGGTCCGTCCTCCCGAGACGCCCGAGAACACGACGCCGCGGATCCCGGACCTGGAGGACGAGCACCGGAATCGCGCGAACGCGACGGTCGCGGTCTCGTGCGCGTTGACCAGGCCGATCCCGGTCAGCGCGAGCACGACCCCGTGGCCCCGGAGCCGCCCGACGAAGAATCTCCGGTCATCGACCGTCACGGTCTCCTCGACGGTGGTCTGGTTGAGGAGCCCGTCGATCTCGCCGGGGAACGCCGACAGGACCAGCAGCCGGCGCGGACACGGGCGCGGGGCGGCCGCGCCAAAGGCCGCGTGGGCCGGCCCGGCCGGGACGACCTCGAGCAGCAGGACGGCCAGTGCCAGGACCGCCAGCCGCCTCACGGGATGAGCGCTCCGCTGGTGGCGACCGACGGCACGACGCAGTCCTCGGACCCGGGTCCGAACCCGCACAGGTAGGTGTTGGGGTCGTCCACGATGGCCTGGGTGTCGGTCTGCGTGTTCTCCATCTGGGCGCCGGTGTACTCGGCGTCGAGCGGACGGATCACGTGGTACTCGTCGATGCAGTAGGCGATCGGGATCGGCGCGCCGCACGGGAAGTGGTCCATGATCGTCACGCCGGCCTGCGTGTCGGCCTGTCCCTCGCGGCAGTACCGGCTCTCCGAGTTGCGCTCGAGGCACACGTCCACGTACAGGGCGCCGCCGTGCGCGTCGTGGACGCTCTCGCCGTACGAGGCGTCGTGGTCCTCGCACTGGTGGGCGAACTCGAACAGGAAGCAGTGGGTGGCCGCGAACCCGACGTGCAGCTCGTTCGGCGCGTTCGTCTCCCCGTCGTCGCGGTTCGGGAAGAAGCTCGTCCCGCCGTAGTACCAGGCGCACTGCTGCGACCACTCGTTGTCGTGGTGCTCGCACTCGTCGCGCCACCGCTGCGCCTCGTAGCGCTGGTTCGGGTCGTCGCGGTCCTCCAGGTCGAACAGCGGCACGTAGTTGTTCCGCCAGTTCGGCATGACCTTCGTCGGGTAGCACTTCTTCTTCGGCTTCTTCTTCGACCGGGCCTCGGCGGCCTCGGCGGCCGCGGCGGCGGGCGGGTCGTTGCTGTTCAGATGGCTGACCGCCGCCGTCCGGGCGTGCGGCGCGGAGGCGATCCCGTGGGGTCCGTCTTGGCCCCCTCCGCCGGAGGTACACGTGTGGGCCAGGGCCGGGTCGGACCCGGTGGCCGCGAGCAGGACGCCGGCGGCGGCGGCCAGCACGGCGACGAGGGCGAGACGCTTGAGCATGGGCGGGACTCCTTCCGGATGCGGGCGTTGACTGACGTGTTCGTCACGTCGCAGCGCATCCCTGTCCCGCCAGGCGCGGATATACAGGACGGAGGCCCCGGCGAGTGGCGGTGACGCCCGAGTGCGGCCGGGGATCAGGCCGCGCGGTCGCCGAGGTGGAGGTGCAGGCGCACCACGGTCCTGCCCTCGGAGGATCGGATCTGGACCAGGTCGCACACCTGGTTGGCGATCCACAGGCCCCGTCCGCCCGACTCGTCCTTGCGAGGCGGTTGGCGTCCCGCCATGGGCTCGCGGAGCCGTCCTTCGTCGGAGATCTCCACCAGCAAGGCGCCCGGCTCCTCCCAGACCCTGAGGGAGCCGGCGCCGCCCCCGTACCGGAGGCTGTTCGTGGCCACCTCGTTCACGGCCAGGACCAGCTCGGCGGCGCGGTCGAAGCCGAGCCCGGCGTCGTGCGCGCGCTGTGAGACGAACCTGCGGAGCCCGAACAGCGAGCCGGGTCCGATCTCCAGCTCCTGGACCGGCCCGGCGGGCTCGGGCAGGTCGACGTCCAGGACGGTGACGGCCCGGGAGCCGGGGAACGCCCCCGGCTCTCTGCGGCCTTCGGTCACGATGGTCGGATGGGTGCGACGAGCCTCGTCGACGACCGCCGGATCGAGGGCCACCGTGTCGTACGGACACATCAGCCACCAGGGGGGCCCCTGGTCGAACGCGACGTTGAGCAGGGCCTCGTGGAGGTGGGATTCCACCAGCTCGGCCGGGCTCCGCCCGGGCCAGATCGGCTCGCCCACACCCCGGAAGGGTCGCCCCGCGTCCTGATGCTCCGCGACGAACTCCCGCCATGCCGGGATGATGCGGGCGGGATTGACGCCCACGTGGGCCATGTCGGCGAACCGGGCTCGTCGCGCGTCGCCGTCGAGCCGTTCCCGGAGCAGGTCGATCTTCGCGGCGTCCACGACCACGAAGACGGCCTCGTCGGCCTGGATGCCCTCGCGGATGAACGGCACGATGGCGTCAAGGAACCCGTCGGTCCCCTCGTAGAGCAAGGCTTCGTGGTGGAAGCGGTCCAGTGCGTCCTTCGTCGTGGTGAGCGAGGTCATGTCTCCTGCAGTCTGTCCGTACGGCACAAAGGCACCGGTTCATTCCCCGCTGCGAAGGGCCTCAAACCGGAAGGAGCGGACCCGCCCGGGGGCGAATCCAGTATCCGGTGATCGTTCCGCCCCATTCCCGACATCGCGAGAGGTGGTTGCACGTGCGTCCTGCCCGTCGTCTGTTCACCGCCATGGTCTCCGTCGCCGTTCTCTCGAGCGCGTGGGCGGTCGCTCCGGCGCCCGTGAGCGCCCAGGTTCCGCCCCTGCCCGTGGGGCTGCCCTGTGACCCCCTCGATCCCGCGCACTGCTTGCTCCCGTTCCCGAACGACCGGTTCACCACCGCGGACCCCAGCACGGGCACCGGCCGGCGGGTCGATCTCCTCCCGGTCGAGATGCCCCGGAGCATCGCCGGCAAGCCGATCGACCCGACGGAGTGGAACCGAAACGACGGGTTCTCGCCGGGTTCGGACATCCTGACGTTCGTCCCCGGGCTGGACCTGCATCGCACGTGGGGAACCCACACGCTGGCCGCGCCCGGGGTCGGCGGCCCCAACGACCCCCGTGACCACGTGGCGGACATCGCGCGCTTCAAGGCCCCGAACGCGCCGATCCTGATCATCGACGCCCAGACCGGGAAGCGGTGGCCGTTCTGGTCCGAGCTCGACACGAACGCCGAGACCGGTGATGACGAGCGCCTGCTGATCCTGCGCCCCGCCGGAAACTTCTTGGAGGGACACCGCTACCTGGTCGCCCTGCGCAACCTGAAGGACGAGGCCGGCAACACCATCCCCGCCGCCCCCCAGTTCGCCGCCTATCGCGACGGCAAGCCCGGACCGGCCGGCCCCACGTTCGAGGAGTCCCGCAGGGCCGAGGTGAACGGCATCATCGAAGAGATCGCCCGGGCCGAGCGGAGCTCGAACACCGGCCCGTTCAACCGCTCGGACCTGTACCTGGCCTGGTCGTTCACCGTCGCCTCGCAGCGCAACCTGAGCGGCCGCGTGCTCCACATGCGCGACCGCGCCTTCGCGATGCTCGGCGACACGAACCTGGCCGACCGCAAGCTCCAGGGCTCCTCGCCGGAGTTCAGGATCACCGCGACCACCGAGCTGACCGACTCCCGCAAGCAGCGCCAGGTCGAGGGCACGATCAAGGTCCCGAACTTCCTCGACGGGCAGCCGCTGCCGATCGGACCGGAGGAGGTCGAGGTTCCGGAGATCGGCGGCCTCCCGATGCAGGCCCTGCTCGGGCGGCGCCTCCTGTACGGGAAGAACGGCAAGCCGATGCAGAACCGGGCCCTCCCGTTCATCGACGTCCCCTTCGTTTGCACGATCCCGCGGGCCGCCACGGCGCTGAACCGCGCCCACCCGATGCTGTACGGCCACGGTCTCCTGGGGAGCCGCTTCGAATCGGCGGGTGGCTCGACGGACCGCGACCGCGAACGCAACTTCATGCCCTGCGCGATGAACTGGATGGGCTTCGCCGAGTACGACGTCGGCAACGCCCTTCTGACTCTCCTGGACCCGTCCAACATGCCGACGATGGCCGACCGCGCCCAGCAGGGGTTCCTGAACTTCCTGTACCTGGGGCGCGCGCTCGCCCATCCGGCCGGACTGTCCACGGTGGCCGCGTTCAAGAACGCCGTCGCCCGGCCCCTGTTCCAGCCGGGCGAGCTGTTCTACGACGGCAACAGCCAGGGCGGGATCATGGGTGGCGCGCTTATCGCGCTCTCGGTCGATCTGACGCGCGGGGTCCTCGGCGTGCCGGGGATGAACTACTCGACGCTGCTCAATCGCTCCGTGGACTGGGAGGGCCCGCTGATCAACCCGGACTTCCCGGGGGACCCGCTGCCTTCATACGCTTCGTTCCTGTACACGATGTTCCCGGACAAGAAGGAGCAGCAGGTCGTCATGGCCCTGCTCCAGATGCTGTGGGACCGCGCGGAGGGCAACGGCTACGCGCAGCACATGACGATCGACCCGCTGCCGAACACCCCGGCCCATCAGGTGCTGATGCACGTCGCCCTCGGGGACTTCCAGGTCACCAACCAGGCCGCCGAGGTCCAAGCCCGCACCATTCGAGCCAGGGCCATGGACACGGCCCTCGCGCCCGGCCGTCACTGGAGCGCCGACCCGGACTGGTGGTTCAGCATGGAGCCGTTCCGGCGCGACGAGCAGGGCGCCATCCTGCCCCACCGCGGCTCGGCGCTCGTGTACTGGGACTCCGGCAACCTCCTGCCGCCCAACGGCAACGTGCCCCCGGCCGAGGACGGTGGGGACCCCCACGAGGACCCTCGCCGCGACCGGCGGGCGGGCGATCAGAAGGCGGCGTTCTGGCTGACCGGGATGGTCATCGACGTCATGAACGGCGGGCCGTACCTGCTCTGCCGTCCGGGCGCCGAGAACAGCATCCCCCGCGTCCCGAGCCAGTTCACGACCGACTGGTGCCTGCCGGGCGCGTAACGCTCCGAAGCGGGGGCCCTTCGCCGGTGGCGGCCGACCGGCCGCCGATCGAGG
>JBBDTT010000087.1:0-7995 GCA_040904285.1 Actinomycetota bacterium | reverse complement strand
GCCGCCTCGACCTGGAGGTCGAGTGGGTCACGGCGAACTTCGAGACGATCTTCACGGCGGTCGCCGGAGGCAGCCAGTTCGACATGGTCGCCGCCGCCGTCACCGCCACGGGCCCGGACGGGGAGAAGCGCGACCAGGTCGTCGACTTCTCGGACTTCTATTTCAACTCCCGTACGGCGATGGCGGTGAACACCGAGGAGACCCCGGACCTCGCCTCGATCGATGACCTCGAAGCGGGCGACGTCGTCGGGGTGCAGGCGGGGACGACCGGGGCGACGTACGCCGAGGAGAACGTTCCGGAGGGCGTCGAGATCAAGACCTTCCCGGGTGCGCCCGCCGCGTTCACGGACCTCGAGGCCGGTCAGGTCACGGCCGTCGTCAACGACGAGCAGTCAACGGTCGGCATCATCGCCGAGCGGCCCTCGCTGGCCATCGTCGAGACCTACGACACGAACGAGAAGTACGCGTTCGCGTTCTCCCCGGACAACCCCGAGCTGATCGAGGCCGTGAACATCGCGCTCGCCGAGATCATCGCCGACGGGACGTACGAGGAGATCTTCGCGGAGTACTTCCCCGGTCAGGAGGTTCCCGAGGAGTTCCAGGCCTCCGCCTGAGTGCGATGAACGAAGCCGCAACCGTGGAGCCGGCGAGATCGGATCGCCGGCTCCAGGCGTTGGGGCTGGCGGTGTTCCTGGTCGGCGCCGCGTCCATCGCGGGGATCCTCCTCGGGTCTGCCGCGCTCATCACCTTCTACGGGTGGACGCCGTTCACCTCGATCGTCACCGCGCTCCGAACCGACACCGCGGCCGTCGTGGCGATCGGTTCCATGTCGGCGGGCCTCGGCGCGGTCGCGGGCGGCTACGTCCTGTACCGGCGGATGCCGACGAAGCGCAGCCGGGAACGGTCCATCGCGGGAGCCGTCCTCGGAGTTCAGACGCTGGTGCTCGGGGCGTTCTTCCTCTGGTATCGGGCGGAGACGGTCGAACGCTTCACCTTCCACTTCTTCAGCTTCGAGAAGCTGGAGGGATACGGAGGCGCGTTCATCCGGGGCGCGAAGAACACCATGTTCCTCGCCGTCGTGGGCGAGGCGGGCGGGATCGTGATCGGGCTCCTCCTGGCCATGCTGGTGATCTCGAAGCGTCGCTCGGTGCGAGCGCCCGCCCGCGTCTACATCAACTTCTTCCGCGGGACCCCCTTGCTGTTCCAGCTCATCGCGGGGTACACCGCGCTCATCTTCGGCCTGGGGATCGGCGTTTCTCCACTGGCCGCCGGGGCCCTGATCTTCGCGCTGAACATGGGGGCCTACTCGGCGGAGGTTTTCCGGGCCGGGATCCAGTCCGTCGAGCGCGGACAGCTTGAAGCCGCGCGGTCCCTGGGCATGACCTACGTCCAGTCGATGCGCTACGCGGTCGTTCCGCAGGCCGTCCGCCGCGTCATCCCGCCCCTGATGAACGAGTTCGTGATCCTGATCAAGGACACGTCCCTGATCGGGGTCATCGGTCTCACCCAGGCACAGTTCGAGATCTTCGCGTTCGCCCGGCAGGGGTACTCGTCGACCTTCAACGCGACCTTCTTTACGGCCGCCGCGGTCGCGTACCTGGCCGTGACGCTGCCCTCCATCTATCTGGTGAACCGGCTCGAGCGGCGGCTGCGCAGCGGCCTGGTCGGAGTGGCCGGATGAACGAGCGTGCCGCGCTGATCCGGCTCGTCGACATCCACAAGGACTTCGGCGACAACCACGTCCTGGAGGGCGTGAACCTCACGGTCGCTCCGGGCGAGGTCGTCGTCGTGATCGGCCCGTCCGGGTCGGGGAAGTCCACCCTGCTGCGGTGCATCAACCTCTTGGAGGAGCCGACCGGAGGCCAGGTCTTCTTCGACGGCCACGACATCACCGACGTTCGGACGAACCTGAACCAGGTCCGGACCCACATCGGGATCGTGTTCCAGGCGTACAACCTGTTCCCGCACCTCACCGCGCTCGGCAACATCACGCTGGCCCTGCGCAAGGTGTTGAACCTCGGCAAGGAGGAGGCCCACGACCGAGCCATGGACGGGCTCAAGCACGTGGGGCTCGAGGAGAAGGCCGACGCCCACCCGGGGCGCCTGTCGGGCGGCCAGCAGCAGCGCGTCGCGATCGCCCGGGCGCTGGCGATGCGGCCCATGCTGATGCTGTTCGACGAGGTCACCAGCGCGCTCGACCCCGAGCTGGTCGGTGAGGTCCTGTCGGTCATGCGCCGCCTGGCGTCGGAGGGGATCACCATGGTGGTGGTCACCCACGAGATGGGGTTCGCGCGCGAGGTGGCCCACCGCGTGATCTTCATGGACGACGGGCAGATCGTGGAGGAAGGGCCCCCCGAGGCGATCTTCGGCCAGCCCTCCCACGAACGCACGCGCCGGTTCCTGGCGCGGGTGCTGTGAGGCGCGCGGCGGCGCTAGCCCTGACCCTGCTCGCCGCCTGCGGAACGGGGGAGCCCATCGGCTCGACACCGACCCCGGAAGGGCCGTACGTCGTGACCGCCATCGACTACCACTTCCACGACGCCCATCCGTCGCTCCCGATCGCGACGGACCGCCCGGTGGTGTTCAAGAACGTGGGGCGCAACCCGCACAACGTGACCATCCCGCGCCTCAGCTACGCGCGGGAGCTGCCGGTGGACGCCCAGCTGGAGCTCGAGCCCATCTCCGAGCCGGGGCGGTACGCCTTCTACTGCACGTACCACCGCGACCGGAAGATGTATGGCGTCCTGGTCGTGGTCTAGAGGTATTCGGCGGGCCCGGTGGGCTTCGAGGAGTCGGCGCCCTCGGTGAGCTCCGCCCGCTCGGCCTCGGCCATCTGGTGTCGGAGCATCTGTGCCGCCTGGGCCGCTTGAGCCTGGAGTGCCAGGTGGGTCCCCTGGAACAGCCCCTCCAGCCAGCCCAGGATCTCGGCGTGGGCCAGCGAGAGCTCCTCGAGGGTCCCGTCCTTGATGTCGGGGGTCAGCTCGTCGAGCTCCGTCCACAGCTCGGCCGGCAGGGCGGCCTGGAGCTCGCCCGAGATCTGCCCGTGGACCCGCCGGAGGTGATCGATCGCACCGGCCTCGGGGCGGATACGCCGGGCCTCCTCCAGCACCTCGCGAGTCACGCCCGCGATGCGCAGCAGCTTCTGCGGATCGATAGAGCTCACCTGCGGCCCGGGAGGCGCCGAGGGCGCGGTGGCAGACAGGTCCTGTTCCTGGGTCACGACCGAACCCTACCCCAGTGGCCGCGGAATGAAGCGACCGGTCGGAGCCGGGACATGAAGAACGGGCCCGGTTCGCCTTTGGAGCCGCTCACGCCTTCCCCATACGCGAGCGTTATCTACTCGGCAAACCGGACCCGTTCAAAGGTTGGTCCCAAGCGACCCGGGGTCCTCCGGGAGCCCGGTGGCTCTTGGTGCCGCCAGTTCCGGCGATCCTCAGGACCGAGGTCCGTTGGTGCGCCTTCCCCGGCAGGCTCCGAGGGCCTCCTTGCGCCCATCGGCCCCTGACAACCGCTTGGGACCGGGCGAAAGGTAGCCCGGCGGCCGGTGGAGTGTCAACCGCCCGAAAACCGTTGCGCTGCAACGGTCTCCGCGCGTTCGCGCAGGTAGCGCCCGGTGTTCTGACGCGCGAAATAATCGTCGGAGTGACAAACAACCTTCGGAAAATCCCGGCGTCCGTCGCATTCCTGCAGGTCGCGGGCGGTGATCAACGGGAGGTCGGCCGGATCATCAACGTGAGCCGGCTCGCCGCGACCAGCCGGCCCTCGTCGTCGTGGACTTTCATGTCCCAGACGGCGGTCGAGCGGCCGACGTGCAGCGGGATGCCCGTACACGTCACGTGGCCCGACCGAGCGGCACGGATGTGGTTCACGTTGAGCTCGATCCCCGTGACCATGTTCTCGAGGCCGGCGTGGATCGACGTTCCGAAGGACGCGAGGCCTTCGCACAGCGTCGCCGTCACGCCTCCGTGGAGGATCCCGT
Source organism: Actinomycetota bacterium (assembly GCA_040904285.1). Lineage (GTDB taxonomy): Bacteria > Actinomycetota > UBA4738 > UBA4738 > JBBDTT01 > JBBDTT01. The sequence goes on along the minus strand of JBBDTT010000087.1, from coordinate 4,016 downwards.
ACGGCTGGGTGTTCCCCTCGACCGGGACTCGCGCCACCATCCGGTTGAGCCCGACCTCGAGGAACTCCATGCCGAGCTTCTCCATGACGGTTCCGGCGAGGAGCTCGTTCGCGAACTGGACGGCGCCCTCGGCGGTGACGCCGGGCGGCGGCGGGTTGTCGTTGGCACCAGGAGCGTCGCTCACGCGACGATCGTAGCCGGGGTCAGGCGCGGGCGAGGGTGCCCTCGAAGGCGGCCTCCAGCATCGCCACCTCCGACTTCGTGACCACGCGCCAGAACCGGGTCGACTCCGTCTCCCAGTCGGCCAGGAGGGCCTTCGCACGGGCCGAGCCGGTGAGGTGGGCGTGGCGCTCGACCAGCCGGTGGAGCGACGGTCCCTGGGCCGCGGTGGGGCGCCGAGCCTCGACGAGCTGCGGGTTCAGGCGGTCCCGGACCGATTCCTCGGGGTCGTAGACGTAGATCTCGCCGCCGGTCATCCCCGCCGCCAGGTTGTGCCCGACCGGCCCGAGGACGACGACCGCGCCTCCCGTCATGTACTCGCATCCGTGGTCGCCGACCCCTTCGACGACGGCGACCGCCCCCGAGTTGCGGACGGCGAAGCGCTCCCCGGCCCGCCCGGCGCAGAACAGCTGGCCGCCGGTTGCCCCGTACAGCACGGTGTTCCCCACCAGGTACGGGTCGCCGGCGTCGTCGGGGGGCGGCTCCACCACGATCCGGCCCCCGGCCATGCCCTTGCCGACGTAGTCGTTGGCCTCGCCCGTCAGATGGAACTCGACCCCGCCGGAGAGAAACGCCCCGAAGCTCTGCCCGGCCTCGCCCTCGAAGGACACGCGAACGCGCCCCGGCGGCCGGCCGTCGCCGAATTCCCGGGCGATGTCGGCACCCAGCCGGGCCCCGACCGAACGGTCCCCGTTCGAGATCGAGAAGGACAGCCCCAGGACCCGTCCTTCCCGAAGCGCGGGCAGCGCCTCCTCGGCCACCCGGTCGCCGACCTCGGAACGGACCCGCTGGATCTCCACCGGTGCCTCGAATCGGCGCGGTCCCTCGGCGGGCTCGGCGAGGAGGGCGCCCAGGTCCAGTGCGGCGGCCCGGCTCGAGCCCAGGTCGCGGGCCCGCAGCAGGTCGACGCGGCCGATCGCCTCGTCCAGCGAACGGAGCCCGAGGGACGACAGGATCCGCCGAGCCTCCTCGGCCACGAAGCGGAGATAGTTGGCGACCATCTCGGGTGTCCCGGTGAACTTGGCCCGGAGCTCCGGCCGCTGGCTGGCGATCCCCACCGGGCAGGTGTCCCGGTGGCACGTCCTGACCATGATGCAGCCCTCGGCGAGAAGGGCCGCGGTGCCGAACGAGTACTGATCGGCCCCGAGGAGCGCCGCCACGATGACGTCGCGGCCGGTCTTGAAGCCGCCGTCGACCCGAACCTTGATCCGCGAACGAAGCCCGTTCTCGACGAGCATCCGCTGGGTCTCGGCCAGCCCGATCTCCCAGGACAGACCCGCGTGCTTGATCGAGGACAGCGGGCTCGCGCCCGTTCCTCCGTCCGATCCGGCGATGTGGACGATCTCGGCCAGGCCCTTGGCCACGCCGGCGGCGATCGTGCCGACGCCGTCGGTCGAGACGAGCTTCACGGAGACCTCGGCCCGAGGGTTGGCCTGCTTCAGGTCGAAGATCAGCTGGGCGAGGTCCTCGATGGAGTAGATGTCGTGGTGCGGCGGGGGAGAGATGAGGGCCACGCCGGGCGTGGTGTGGCGCAGCGTGGCGATCTCGTGGGTCACCTTGTTGCCGGGAAGCTGGCCGCCCTCGCCGGGCTTCGATCCCTGCGCCATCTTGATCTGGAGCTCGTCGGCAAACGCCAGATACTCGGGGGTCACGCCGAAACGTCCGGAGGCGACCTGCTTGATCCCGGAGTTCCGGTCGTCGCGGTAGCGGGCTCTCGCCTCGCCGCCTTCCCCGGTGTTCGCGCGGCCGCCGATCATGTTCAGGGCGACGGACAGTGTCTCGTGGGCCTCGGCGGACAGGGCCCCGTGGGACATCGCGCCCGTCGAGAACCGGCGGGTGATGTCCTCGATGGGCTCGACGTCCTCGAGGGCGACCGGCCCTCCCGAGGCTGCCACGAGCTCCAGCAGGTCGCGCGGCTCGGACGGTGGCCGCTGGTTGACGAGTCCGGAGAAGCGCTCGTACGCCGTCCAGTCCTCGCCGCGGACCGCTCGCTGCAAGGTGTGGGCGATCTCCGGGACGACGTGCTCGTCGTCCGAGCCGGGGTCGTCATCGCCGTTGATCCCGGCGAAACCGTGGAGGGCCTGGACCACCTCGGGGTTGTTCATGTGGTAGTCGCCGCCCGCGCGGTGCTTGATGAAGCCGGGGTTGACCAGGACCGCCTTGTCGTCGAAGCCGCTCGAATGCCGTTCGAGGACGTCGGCGCCGATCGCCTCGAAGCCGATCCCCCCCAGAGGCGAGGGCGTCCCGGACAGGCACGCCTCGATGACCTCGGGGCCGAGGCCCACGGCCTCGAAGATTTGGGCGCTGCGGTACGACTCGACCGTCGAGATGCCCATCTTCGACATGATCTTCAGGACGCCGTCCTCGACGGCCTCGCGGAACCGGCGCTGGGCCTCCTCGACCGAGGGGTTGTCGCCGCCGATCCGGCTCTCCAGGCACAGCTCGGCCAGCGTCTCCAGCACCAGGCGGGGGCAGACCGCCTCGGCCCCGTAGCCCAGCAGGCAGGCCACCGCATGGGTGTCGTGCGGTTCGTCCGTCGCCACGACGATCGAGGCGCGGGTCCGCAGTCCGGCCCGGACCAGCCGGTGATGCACCGCCCCGGTGGCCAGGACCGACGGGATCGGCGCCCGGGTCCCGCTCACAGCCCAGTCGGTCACCACGAGCACGCCCGCGCCCTCGACCACGGCCCGCTCGGCCTCCTCGCCGACGCGCGCGATCGCGGCCGCGAGCCCGCCCGGCCCGTCCGCGATGGCGAACGTGGCGTCCACGACGGCCGTCGGCCACCGGGACTCCGCTTGGAGGCGGGCCAGTCGGGCGGGGGTGAGCAGGAACGAGGGGAGCTCGACCACCGCGGCCGCCTCCGGATCCTCGGACAGCAGCGGTCGCCGGGGCCCCAGGCGGACGCTGGTGGACATGACCAGGCGCTCGCGAAGGTGGTCGATCGGCGGGTTCGTGACCTGGGCGAAGCGCTGGCGAAGGTAATGCGGCAGGGTTCGGGGCCGCTCGGCCAGGACGGCCAGCTGGGTGTCGTCACCCATCGACGAGGTGGTCTCTTTCGCGTCGAGGGCCATGGGGCGGATGACGACGGTGACCTCCTCCTTGGTGTAGCCGTGGGCCACCTGCCGCTCGGCCAGCATCGGGGAGGGCTCCTCCACCGGGTCCCCCGGATCGCCGGCCAGGGCGTGCTCGGTCACCCACGCGCGGTAGGGGTGCCGTCCGGCGAGCGCTGCCTTGATCTCGGGGTTCTCGAAGACGCCCTCGCCCGGCTGGACCCACAGCATCTGGCCGGGGCCGAGCTTCCCCCGGCGGACCGTGCCGTGGCCCCGCACGTCGACCGGACCGACCTCGGAGGCCGCGGTCACGAGGCCGTCCTCGCAGATCGCGTAGCGGAGGGGGCGCAGGCCGTTGCGGTCGAGGGTCGCCCCGATGCCGATCCCGTCGGTGAACACCAGCCCCGCGGGGCCGTCCCACGGCTCGAGGAGTGCGGCGTGGTAGCGGTAGAAGGCGCGGAGGTCCTCTGGCAGGCCCGGCATGCCCTCCCAGGCCTCGGGCACGGCCATGGCCAGGGCGTGGCGCGGGTCGCGCCCCGCCCGGATCAGCAGCTCGGCCAGGTTGTCGAGCATGGCCGAGTCCGAGCCCGACTCGTCGATGACCGGGGAGAGCAGGGCCTCGTCGGCCAGATCGCCGGCCCCGAGGCGTCCCTCCCGGGCCCGCATCAGGTTGACGTTGCCCTGGATGGTGTTGATCTCGCCGTTGTGGCACAGCAGGCTGAAGGGCTGCGCCCGCTCCCAGGTCGG
>JBBDTT010000086.1:0-8015 GCA_040904285.1 Actinomycetota bacterium | reverse complement strand
GGCCCGAACCCCCTGCCCCGGTGAACAAGCCTCCCGCCGTCGGCGGGCTCCTGGTCCTCGGGCGGAGGCTCGCTCGCGACGGGTGAGGGGTCCTCGGTGGGCGTCTCGCTGACGGTCGGCGAGGGCTGCTCGGTCGACGTCTCGGAGGGCGTCGGCGAGGGGCTCGGCTCGGTGGGAGTGACGCTCGGACCGGGCGTCGGCTCGTCGGCCGGCTCCTCGTCCGGAGGCGGCGGCAGATCGATGCTCTCGAGGGTGTCGAGGGCGGCCTTGAGCTCCGGCTCGGCCGCGGCCGGCGTCTCCGGCTGGATCTGCTCGAGGACCTCCTGCTGCAGCGCGAGCGTGTCGGCGGCGTCGCCGAGCACCTGGGAGGCCTGCGCATCGCTCAGGTCGCCCGAGCGCAGCTCGAGCTCGACGGCGACGATGGCGTCGGTGTAGCGGCGGAGGCTCTCGCGCATCGCGTCGGTGCGGCCCGCCTCCTTGGCGTGCAGGACCTCGCGGATGCGGGCGTCGGCGATGTCCAGGTGGACGCCGGCCTTGTCAAACGGGTCGATGGCGGCCGCCAGGCGGACCTGCTCGACCCCGAGCTTCATCCCGTACAGCGAGTCGCCGGGAAGCGCGCCGTGGCCTCCGGCGATCAGCGTCCCGAGGATGCCGATGACGATGGCGGCGGTGGCCAGCATGCGCAGGCGCACCTGCGGCAGCCAGGGGTAGGGGGTGACCAGTCGGGGCGACCGGCCCCGTCCGATGACCGCCACCTGGCCGGCGACCTCGAAGGCGGCCAGGGCCCGGTTGCGGCCGCCGGCGACCGCGTGCTCGGTCGGCTCGGCCTCGAAGGCCTCGGACAGGGCGCGCGACATGCGGAGCAGGCCCTCCAGCTCGGCCTGGGCCGCCGTGGGCTCCTGCAGGGCCTGATCGAGCAGCTCGTCGTCCACGCGGCGCTTCATACTCCGGCCTCCGTGTCGAGCAGGCGCTTGAGGGTGGCCAGCGCGCGGTGCTGAAGGCTCTTGACCGCGGTGAGGGGCTTGCCGGTGGCCTCGCAGATCTCGTCGTTGGTGAGGCCACCCGCGAACTTCAGCGTGATGATCTGGCGCTGGTCGTCGGTCAGGCGGTCGACCGCCCACATGATGGCCCCGGCGTCCAGGCGGCTGGCCAGCTCGTCCGCGAAGTCCTCGACGTGGCTGGGCTCGGGGGGCTCGGCGAAGGGCTCGACCACCCGGCGACGGAGGCGGCGGCGGATGTCGGCGAGGTCGTTGCGCGCCATGGCGAAGAGCCAGCCCGCGAAGGCCGGCCCGTTGCCGTCGAACGTCCTGATGCGCTGTGCGGCTTCCACGAACACCTCTGCTGCCAGGTCCTCCGCCTCGGTCCGATTGCGGACGTTGGCCACGAAGAAGCGATAGAGGCGGGCGTGAAACAGGTCGTAGAGCCCAGCGAAGGCCTCCGCGTCCCCATCACGAGCCCGAAGCACGAGCTCTCCGACCGGATCCACGCCCGCCATCAAGGAGAGCGTTCGATCGGCCATGTGGATACGGGTGATTTGCACGAGGCGAGCATCGGGGGACGAAGCTTAGATGGCCGGATTCAGGCCGCGCGGCGCCCCGTGACCAGCCGGGACAGCCACGGGCGCACGTAGACCCACCCCACGACCGCCGCCAGCCCCGCGCCGGCGACCACCGCGGCCACGCTCGTGGTGGGCTTGGGAAGGGAGATGCGCTTGCGCAGGGGGACGGGCCGGCGGAAGTCCCGGATCTGCCATCCTTCCTTTTCGGCGACCTTGCGAAGCTCCCGGTCGGGGTTCACCGCCACCGGATGGCCCACCGCCTGGAGCATGGGGAGGTCCGTCGCGGAGTCCGAGTACGCGTAGGACGCCGACAGGTCGACGCCCTCGCGCTCCGCCACCTCGCGGATGGCCACGGCCTTGTTCTCGGCGTAGCAGTAGAACTCGAGGCCGCCGGTGTACTTGCCGTCCACGATCTCGGCCCGGGTCGCGATCACGTCGGTGATCCCCAGGTGCTCGGCGAGCGGGCCGACGATCTCCTCGGGGGAGCTCGACACGATGTACACCCGGCGCTCGAGCGCCCGGTGCAGCGCGACCAGGTCCAGGGCCTCCTGGTAGACGAACGGGTCGACCACCGTGATGAGGGCCTCGCGGACGATCTCCTCGACCTGCGCCCGGTCCCAGCCCTTGGAGAGCGCGAGCATGCCTTCCTTGGCCTTGTCCATCTTCTTCTCGTCCGCGCCGAGGAGCAGGTACACCAGCTGGGCGTAGGCGCCCTTCAGCAGCGTCGATCGTGAGACCAGCCCGGCGCGGTAGAAGGGGCGCGAGAGCGCCAGGGAGCTGGACTTCGAGATGACGGTCTTGTCCAGGTCGAAGAACGCGGCTTCCATCTGGACACCCATGGTAGGCCAGGGTTCCGCGCCGTCCTAGGTCTTCGGCCCCGTTTCCGCCGGACGCCCGCATACTGCTCGCACCGATGCTGCTCGAGAACCGCCTGGCCGACTGGGACGCCGCCGAGGTTCGGCGTGCGCTCGAGGGGCTGCCCGTGGCCGACGGTTACCGCCTGCTGGTCAAACCGCTGCGGTACCGGACCCGCCCCAGCCTGAAAGCGCTCTGCGACTTCGAGGACAGGCGGATCACCGTGCAGGTCCCCGACCCGTTCGAGGCGTTCACCGAGCGCGTCCCGTTCCGGGCCCGGCGCGTGCGGGGGAAGGGGTTCCGGTTCCAGTGGGAGGTGGCGATGGTGCCGTTCCGGACCCGCCGCGAGGTGGTCCGGTTCCTGTACCTGCACGAGTACTACCACTGGTACCTGCGGGAGATCCTCGGCCGGAAGTCCGGGGCCGAGACCGCGTGCGACCGCTACGCGCTCCACGGCTTCCGCCGGCGGCGGCCGGTGGATCCCCCCCCGGGCGCCCCCGAGCGCTGGCTGGCATGATGGGGTTCGTGACCACCGAACGGGCTCCGGACCCCGTCCGTGAGGCGAAGGCCTACCAGGACCACCTGCTGGGCCTCCTGGGGGACGACGATCCCGCGGTGGTGCAGGGCGCGACGTCCGACGCGTACGCGGCCCTCGTGTCCGAGGCGGGCGAGGACCTGCGGACCCGGCCCGAGCCGGGCGAGTGGTCGGTCCTCGAGTGCCTCGCGCACACGACGCAGGCCGAGGTCGTCTACAGCGCCCGGATCCGCTGGATCGTCGCGCACGAGGAGCCCCCGCTCATCGGCTACGACCAGGACCTGTGGGTCGACGGGCTCCGCGGCAACGAGGAGGACCCCGAGCGACTGATCTCGGTGCTGCGCATGCTGCGGGACTGGAACCTCGTCATGTGGGAGCGCTCGACCCCCGAGGAGCGGGCGAAGGTCGGCATGCACGCCGAGCGCGGGCCCGAGTCCTACGAGCTGAACTTCCGGCTGATCGCCGGGCACGATCGCTTCCACCTGGCGCAGGCCGAGAAGGCCCTGCGCCTGGTCCGCGAGGCGGGGTAACGACTCCAGGAAAGGAGCCTCCAATGGCGGAGAAGCTTCCGAGCTACGTGGCCGGCGGGTGGAAGGCCGGCGCCGGCGAGGGCGAGACGGTTCACGACGCGGTGACCGGCGAGGAGGTCGCCCGCATGTCCACCGAGGGGATCGACTTCGCCCGCGTCCTGGACCACGCGCGCACCGCCGGCGGGCCGCCGCTGCGGGCGATGACGTTCCATCAGCGCGCGGGGCTGCTCAAGGCCCTCGCCCAGTACCTAGACGGCCGCAAGGAGGAGCTCTACACCCTCTCGCCGAGGACGGGCGCGACGCGGGCCGACTCGTGGATCGACATCGACGGCGGCATCGGCACGCTGTTCGTGTACGCGAGCCGGGGCAAGCGCGAGCTCCCCGACGACACGATCTACGTGGACGGCGGTGTCGAGGCGCTCGGGAAGCGCGGCACGTTCGTGGCCCAGCACCTCTACACGCCGCTGGCCGGCGCACAGGTGCAGATCAACGCCTTCAACTTCCCGGTGTGGGGCTTCCTCGAGAAGCTCGGCCCCGCGTTCCTGGCCGGGGTGCCGACGATCGTGAAGCCGGCCAGCCAGACGGCATACCTGACCGAGGCGGTCGTCCGCCAGATCGTCGAGTCCGGGCTGCTGCCCGGCGGCGCCCTGCAGCTGATCGCCGGGGGCGTCGGCGACCTGCTCGACCACCTCACCGGCCAGGACCTGGTCGCGTTCACCGGCTCCGCCCGCACCGCCGCGAAGCTCCGGGCCCACCCGGCCGTCGTGGAGCACTCGGTGCGGTTCAACGCCGAGGCGGACTCGCTGAACGCCTCGATCCTCGGGCCCGACGCCGGCCCGGACACGCCCGAGTTCGGGCTGTACGTGGACCAACTGGTCACCGAGATGACCGTCAAGGCCGGGCAGAAGTGCACGGCGATCCGCCGGGCGTTCGTGCCCGTCCGGTGGCTCGACCCGATGGCCGACGCCATCCGCGCAAAGCTCGAGACGGTCGTCGTGGGCAACCCCTCGAGCGAGGGGGTCACGATGGGCTCACTGGTGAGCCTGGCCCAGCGCGAGGAGGTCCGCGGCGCGATCGAGCGCCTGGCCGGGGGGGCCACGCTCGTCGCGGGAGACCCGGGCAAGGTCGACGCCGTCGACGCCGACACCGACCGGGGCGCGTTCCTCGCGCCGATCCTGCTCCGGGCCGAGGACGGGAGCCGCGACGAGCCCCACCAGGTCGAGGCGTTCGGCCCGGTCAGCACGCTGATCGGCTACGGCGGCACCGCCGAGGAGGCGGTGACGCTCGCGGCGCGCGGGGCGGGAAGCCTGGTGGGCAGCGTCGTCACCGCGGACCGGGAGTTCGCCCGTGAGGTCGTCCTCGGCGTGGCCCCGTGGCACGGCCGGTTGCTGGTCCTGGATCGCGACGACGCCAAGGAGTCGACCGGCCACGGCTCGGCCCTCCCCCACCTGGTCCACGGCGGGCCCGGCCGCGCGGGAGGAGGCGAGGAGCTCGGGGGCATCCGGGGCGTCCTGCACCACATGCAGCGAACGGCCGTCCAGGCGAGTCCGAACGTGCTGGCGAGGGTCACCGGCCGGTGGGTCGAGGGGGCCGACCGCGACGAGTCCGGGACCCACCCGTTCCGCCGCCACCTCGAGGAGCTGAACGTGGGCGATGGGATCACGGTCGGGCCTCGGACGGTGACCCTCGAGGACATCGAGGCGTTCGCGGACCTGACCGGCGACCGGTTCTACGCGCACATGGATCAGGAGGCCGCCGCCGCCAACCCGTTCTTCGACGGCCGCGTGGCGCACGGCTACTTCATCGTCAGCGCCGCGGCGGGCCTGTTCGTCGACCCGGACCCGGGCCCGGTCCTCGCCAATTACGGCCTGGAGAACCTCCGGTTCGTGAAGCCCGTCTACCCGGGCGACGCGATCACGGTCCGTCTCACCGCGAAGGCCATCTCGCCCCGCGGGACCGACCCGCACGGCGAGGTGACGTGGGACACGGTGGTCACGAACCAGGACGGCGAGGTCGTCGCCGCGTACGACGTCCTGACGCTGGTCGCGAAGCGCCCGGTCTAGCGCCGGCGGGCGCAGCTCGAGCCGGGCATCGACGCCCGCCACCGGAGAGCGTCGACGCGGTACGCGCGCTCGGCCAGGTAGTCATCGGGATCGATCAGGAAGTCGACGGCGGGCGGATGCCGCAGCATCCCCATCTGGCGGGACCACTCCTCGGCGTACTGCGCCTGCCCCGCGGACAGCGCGGGCGCCCACGCGTCCCCGTGGGTGGGCAGGAACACCCGGGGGTGGGCGTGCTCCACGTACAGCCGGGGATCGCGCAGGCCGGACACCGGCTGGTCGAAGCCGAGGATCGCGTTCGCCATCACGTCGACGCACCCGGGGAACCGGTCCAGGGCCCGGCGGACGTCCTCCGACTCCCAGATCGGGCCGGCCGAGTCGCCGATCAGCAGCGTGAAAGCGCCGACGGTGAAGTGGTACATCCACGTCCCGCCCTGGGCGTCGTCGAGGGTTTCCAGGAACCGGACGAGTTCCGCGGGGTCGAGGTTGGGGTTCTCGAGGTAGGGCGTGGGGTCGAAGACCGGCAGGAACGGGCCGGGCGGGTTGTCGGATCCCGGCGGACGGCTGGCCGAGTGGATGTGCTGCAGGACCCGGACCGGCGCCACATCCGCGAACAGGCGGAACGAACGGATGGTCCCGGGCGCTGGCTCGGTCATCGTCCCGGTGATGGCGCAGGTGAACTCGCCCTCGAGGCCGTCGGTCGCGGCGTCGGCCTTCGCGGTGTCGCAGATCTCCTCGCTGCCCACGACCGCGGCGCCGGTCCGGCCGGCGACAAACCCGGCGTCCGCCGCGTGGTCGAAGTGGCCGTGGCCGACCAGGATCGCCTCGGGCTCCAGACCCGCGAGCTCCTCGCGGCCGATCGGCGCGTAGTCGCGATGTGCGCCGACGATCTCCCACGCGTCGAACAGCAGCAGGTGCCCCCGGACGGTCACGATGAACGAGGACACCCCGTACCAGGACAGCGTCACGTACCGGGGGTCGAGGGCGCGCGGTCCGAGCAGCCGCTTGCGCAGCGCCCGGGCCTCCTTCGAGACGGGGACCTTGGACGCCTTCGGAAGGGGCTTCCAGCGCGCGATGGGGACGCGGTCCGGCGGCGGGGCCGCCTCACCCCTGGGCACGGCGAACCCCAGCATGGCGGCCGCGATCGCGGTCGCGGCGATCGCCCGGAGGTGCCGAGGGAGCGAGGTCCGGCTCAGAACAGCTCCAGTCGTCCTCGGAAGTAGATGTAGCCGATCCCGGCGGCCACGTCGATCAACCCGTGCGCGACCACCAGGGGCCACGTCCGCCGGGTCCGCTGCCAGATCAACCCGAAGAACAGGCCCATGACCAGGTTCCCCACGAACGCCCCGTATCCCTGGTACAGGTGGTACGAGCCCCGGATGACGGCGGCCAGCCACAGCGCCGGCGCCGGCCGCCACCCCGCCTGGCCCAACCGGTGGAGGAGGTAGCCCGCGACGATGACCTCCTCGTACAGGCCGTTCTGGAAGGCGTCCAGGACGAGAACGGGGATCGTCCACCACTGCTCGAGCGGAGGGACCGGGATCACGATCCTCGTGAACCCGTACGCGTAGCCGACGATGTAGAGCCCCAGTCCCGAGATCGAGACCAGTAGGGCCAGATAGGCCCCCAGCGGGATCCCCGCGGGCAGATCCCGGAGCGTCAGGCCGAGGGGCACGACCCCCTCCCCGCTCCGGCGAAGCAGATACACGACCAGCCACACGGGAGCGAGCCCGAAGAACACCAGGCCGGCGAGATGTCTGGCAAGGACGAGGGTCTGGGTGGTGGTGGTCACCGCAACCCCGCGGATCGGCGCGGATACCAGGCTGATGACAGCGAACGCGGCCGAGGCCAGGACCGTCAGGGCCAGCACGATCAAGATCTCTTCGTACAGGCTTCGCCGGTCGAGCGAGGCGGGCATGGCAGTGGGCGTGCTCACGCCGCGAACGGTACTTCGCTATCGCGCGTGCGTGCTTTCGCCGACGTTCGTGGAGCTCGGGAGGCGCGAGTTGACTCGCGGGGTCGCTACGCCGGGACCCCGCGAGTGACCTTGCCCGCCGCGGCCAGCGCCCGGAGCACCTCGAGGACACCGGCGCGGAAGGAGCCGGGGTCGTCGTAGAGGAATCCCCGGCGGGCGACGGACTCCGCGATCTCGGCGACCTCGCCGTCCGCGACTCCGGCCCAGGCTTCGGGCATACGTCCAGACCTCAGCGACGGGTGCCCCGCCATCCCCAAGCGCAGTCGATCCTGCATACGACCCACCCCCTTCGTCGGACCCCAGCATGCCAAGCGGACGTTGCCGGACGATTTCGAGCGTGTGACGAGCGTGTGAACGATGCCGGGCGGTTCGGCGAGAGCTACAGCGGGACAGGCCGGAGCCGCATGGGGCGGACGACCTCCGTGCTGACGGCGACCTCGTTCGTATGCACGTCACGGAACACGAACCGGCGCTTGGAGGCGCGGGGCGGAGGCGGACGCTC
>JBBDTT010000085.1:0-8075 GCA_040904285.1 Actinomycetota bacterium | reverse complement strand
GACCTGGACCGATGGGTTGGCGCCGGTAGTATCTGGGGCTCATGCGAACCCGCTCATCCGGTCGTACCGGACTCGCCGTCCTCGTTCTGGCATCGGCCCTGACGATCGTGGACTGGGTCCCGGCCCCCCGGGCCGAGGCCTTCCCCGAGACCGTCTCCCGCCAGGTCGCGGTCGATCTGGCCACGATGCAGGCACCGGCCCTGCGCGCGGCCGGAGGCCGCCTGGTCGCCGCGGAGGCGGCTGTGACCCCCGCGAAGGTCGTGTGCGCGCCGATCCGGTTCACGGCCGTGGCCCTGACCTGGGAGCAGGCGACGGGACGCTCACCGCACGCCGTCCTCGAGACCGGGGAGGGGCCCACGTCGTTCGGCCCACCCGTGGAGCTGCACGACGCCGAGGGACCCGACCCCGGCTCCGCCGACGCGATCCACGCTCGCCGGGCCACCGATCCGCTGTGGGTGGGGAGCGCCCGGTGCGTGCGGTTCCGGCTCGAGATCCCGGCCGGCGTCACGCTGTCGATCCTGCGGGCCGTCTTCGCGAACACGTCGGGCACGGCGGGCGTCCCCACGAAGTGGGAGCCCGCCCCCGAGGCCGGTGCCGCGGGCGACGGCGTCGCCGCCGCCACGGCGCCCAAGCCGTTCATGACCGGGCGGCCGGCCTGGGGGGCGAACGAGGCCCTGCGCAACTGCGGCCCCGACTACGCGCCCGCCCTGAAGATCGCCTTCGTCCACCACACCGCGACCGAGAACAACTACCCGAGCACCGAGTCGGACGACATCGTCCGGTCGATCTACTTCTTCCACACCGAGACGCGGGGCTGGTGCGACATCGCGTACAACTTCCTCGTCGATCGGTTCGGCAAGGTCTTCATCGGTCGCTTCGGGGGGGTGACCCTGCCGGTCATCGGCGCCGCGCAGCAGGGGTTCAACACCGGTGCCGTCTCGGTCGCCGGCATCGGTTCGTACGGCACCACCGCGCCGGCGGCGATGGTCGGCGCGATCCAGCGGCTCCTCGCGTGGCGCCTGGACGTCGCGCACCTCCCGCCGAAGGGGTGGGTGTGGATGATCTCGGGCGGGGGACCCGCCACCAAGTTCCCCGAGGGTCAGGGCGTCTCGCTTCCCCTCATCTCCGGGCACCGCCACACCGGATACACGAGCTGCCCGGGCGACATGCTGTTCAATCAGCTGCCCGGGATTCGGCAGCGGGCGAACGACATCGGACTGCCCAAGATGTGGCGCCCCAAACAGTCGGTCGACACGTTCACTCCCGGCCTGGAGTCCGTTCACTACACCTCGAGCGCGAGCGTCTCGCTGAACTGGACCGTGACCGTGGTCTCGCAACAGACGACGGCGACGATGGCCACCTTCAAACGAACGGGCATCGCGCTCGACGTCGAGTGGACGGGGATGAACGGGTTGTTCGCCGTGCCGTCCGGTTCCTACAACGTGACGATCACCGCGACGAACGCCGCGGGCGCGACCGCCCGGGGCGCCAGCTTCGTGGTCACGGTCGCTTAGGCCCTCCGCGCCGCGACCGCCGACTCCGCCAGCACGTCGAGACCTTCCTCGAGCTCGGAATCGGTGATGACCAGCGGCAGGAGATGCCGCAGGACGTTGTGGTACGGCCCACAGGGAACCGTGAGCACCCCGCGCTTGACCGTCTCGCCCATGAGCCGGCCGACGAAGTCGCCATCGGGTTCGCGCGTGTCACGGTCGGTCACGAACTCGACGCCGATCATCGCGCCCAGGCCGCGGATCTCCCCCACGCCGGGAACGTCCTGGGCGATCTGCTCCCACCGGCTGCGCAGCGTCTTGCCGATCGCCTCGGCGCGCTCGACCAACCCCTCCTCCTCGATCACTTGCAGGACGGCGATCGCCGCGGCGCAGGCAACGGGGTTGCCCACGTAGGTCCCCCCGATCGCCGAGGGTCCGGGCGCGTTCATGACCTCGGCCGATCCGATCACCGCCGACAGCGGGTACCCGCCGGCGAGAGCCTTGGCGAGCACCACGATGTCCGGCTCGATGCCGAAATGCTCGGACGCGAGGAACCGGCCCGTGCGCCCGCAGCCGGTCTGGATCTCGTCCGCGACCAGCAGGATCCCGTGCTCGCGGCAGACCTCCGCCAGGCCGGGGAGGAACTCGGGGCTGGGGACGATGAACCCGCCTTCGCCCTGCTGCGGCTCGATGACGGCGCACGCGATGCCGGCGGGATCGATCTGGGTCCGGAACAGGTGGCGGATGCGCTCCAGGGCCCGGGTTCCGGCGTCCTCTCCCTCGCGGTACGGATAGGGGTAGGGCAGCCGGTAGACCTCGGGAGCGAACGGTCCGAACCCCGACTTGTAGGGGCGGAACCGGCTGGTCATCGACATGGTCAGGAGGGTTCGCCCGTGGAAGCCGCCCTCGAAGGCGATCACGCCGGGCCGGCCGGTGGCGGCCTTCGCGAACTTGACGGCGTTCTCGATCGCCTCGGCGCCGGCGTTGAAGAGCGCCACGCGCCGGTCACCTCCCCCGGCGAGCTGCACCAGGCGCTCGGCGAGCTCCACGTACGCCTCGTAGGCGATGACGCTGAAGTCGGTGTGGGAGAAGGCCGCGGCCTGCCGCTGGACCGCCTCGACGACCTTCGGGTGGGAGTAGCCGGTGAGCTGGCAACCGAGCCCGCCGGAGAAATCGAGGAACGTGTTCCCGTCGACGTCGGTGAACGAGGCGCCCATGCCCGACGCGATCACTGCCGGCGCGTGCAGGTCCAGCGGGTCGGCGACCACCTGCTCCTTGCGAGCCATGATCTCCCGGGACTTCGGTCCGGGAAGCTCCGTCACGAGGTTGACGATCCCCACCGGCTCCTCCTCGAGTCGACGACGGCCCCAGGCTACCAGCCGGGAGGAGCGTCTCCGCCGACGATCGCGCGCAGCGAGTCCCATCGTCGCGCGGCATCCTCGAACGCCTGGAGCGGGGCGATCAGGTCCTGCAACGCGAACAGCAGCTGGTCGTGCGGGAGGTTCCCGGGACGGAGGCGCAGCGCCACCTCGGCGGTTCTGGCCGCGTCGATCCCCGCGGCGCACCGGGCCCACTCGGCATCCAGCTCGGGCGTCCGCCACGCATCCATCCCTGCGGCCGCCCGATCGAGCCCTTCACGGAACGCGAGGAGGGCTTCCGCGAGGGGCACGGCCGCGGTCCGCGCGGCCGGGATCGCGAGCAGCAGCTCGGCCTTGGCCCGCTCCAGCTCGCCGGCCATCCCGGCGAAGGCCCGGGCGGGCTCGCGGAGGCGATCGGGCACGTCGCGGCGCCGGCGCATCGGCGGCATGCTCCCACGGGACCGTCGAAGCGAGGCAGGCGTGAGGCGCGGCTCGCGTGGGTAGGATGGGCGCTCGGTGAGCGACCACGTCACGATCCGCATCCCACCGGCGACCGCCTACGTCGGGCTCGTCCGCGCCATGGCCAGCGGCCTCGCCGCCCGCCTCGACTTCACCTACGACCAGATCATGGACCTGCACATCGCGATCGACGAGGTGTGCTCGCGACTGCTCGACACCGCCGCCGCGCCTTCGGCGCTCGAGTTCCGATTCGGGATCGCCGAGGGCCAGCTCTCGTTCGAGGCCACGGCCGACGGCGCGGTCCGCGAGGATCGGGAGTTCCTGAACCCGCTGTCGCGGATGATCCTCGAGGCCCTCGTCGACCGCTTCGAGGTCTCCAGGCCGGACGGCACGTACGTCGTCCGCGTCGAGGTCCAGCGAACGGCCGCATGAACGAGCACCGAGGCGCCCCCGACAAGGCCCACGTCAAGGAGCTGTTCGCAAAGCTCCAGGAAAACGGGGATCAGAAGGTCCGCGAGGAACTCATCGAGCTCCACCTCGGCCTGGTGGAGTACCTGGCCCGTCGTTTCGCCGGCCGGGGCGAGCTGCTGGACGACCTGGTCCAGGTCGGCACGATCGGACTCCTGAAAGCGGTCGACCGCTTCGACCCCGGCCGCGACGTCGAGTTCTCCACCTACGCCACGCCGACGATCGTCGGCGAGCTCAAGCGGCATTTCCGCGACAAGGGCTGGGCGGTGCGCGTTCCCCGACGCCTGCAGGAGCTCAATCTGCAGCTCTCCAAGGTGATGAGCGCGCTGTCTCAGGAGCTCCAACGCTCGCCCACCGTCGCGGAGATCGCGAAGTCCGCGGGGACGACCGAGGAGGAGATCCTCGAGGCGATGGAGTCCGCCCACGCCTACAGCCTGGTCTCGCTCGACGCCGGGGCCGGCGAGGACGGACCGTCCTTCCACGACCAGCTCGGCCAGGAGGACGAGATGCTCGACACGCTCGAGTACCGCGCCAGCCTGACCCCGCTCCTGGACAGCCTTCCGCCCCGCGAGCGGCACATGCTCTACCTCCGGTTCTTCAAGGGCCTGACCCAGAGCCAGATCGCCGACCAGCTCGGCATCTCCCAGATGCACGTCTCGAGGCTGCTGGCGAAGACGCTCTCCACGCTGCGCGAGGGCCTCACGGAAGAGTGACGTGCTGGCGCGCCTCCTGCTGATCGCCAACGTCAAGGGCCGCTCGTTCACGCCGAAGCGGCTGGAGGTCATCGCCAAGGCGATGAGCAGCGAGTACCGGGTCCAGGTGGCGGAGACGAAGCGCCAGGGCCACGCGACCCACGTCGCCCGAGGAGCCGTCCACGAGGGCTTCGACGTCGTCGTCGTGATGGGCGGCGACGGCACCCTGAACGAGGTCGCAAACGGCCTGGCCGGCTCGCGGGTGCCCCTCGGGATCCTCCCCGGCGGCGGCACGAACGTCTTCGCCCGGTCGCTCGGGATCCCCGAAGACCTGTTCGAGGCCTCCGCCATGCTCCTGGAGGCGGCGAAGACCGAGCCCCGCCGCATCCCGCTCGGACGGGCCGACGACCGGTACTTCGTCTTCACCTGCGGCATGGGCTTCGACGGCGCCATCGTGCGAACGGTGGAGCGCCGGCAGCGGCTGAAGAAGGCGGGCGGCGAATGGTTCTACCTGTGGTCGGGCGTGCTGGCCTTCAGCCGGTACGACCGGCGAGCCCCGCACCTGACGGTGTCGTGGGGCCCGGACCTCGAACATCGCCGCTCGGGCCTGTACCTCGCGATCGGCCAGAAGGCGAGCCCCTTCACGTACCTCCGCGAGCGGGAGTTCCGGGTCTGCCCGGACGCGGAGCTCATGGACGGGGTCGACCTCTTCGCGCTCGACAGCATGAAGCTGCGCACGGTCCTGCGGGCCCTGTTCCAGGCGCTGTCCTCGGGACGGCAGGTGAAGGGCCGCCACGCCCTGTACCTCCACGGTGAGGACCGCATCGTGATCGAGGCCGACCGTCCCCTGCCCGTGCAGATGGACGGCGAGTATCTCGGCGAGCGGACCCGCCTGGAACTCGAGGTGGTCCCGGACGCCCTGTCCGTCCTGGCCTAGGCCCCGCAGAACGCCGTCGCACTCTCGGGCGTTCATGATGGGTGGATGCGGCCGAGGAGATGGTTCTCGGGGCGATGAGCAAGCCCGTCGCCGAGTTCGAGGACTTCTACCGCGCGCATCACCGGAGATTGGCGTCGGCCCTGTACCTGCTGACCGGGTCCGCGAGCGAGGCCGAGGACCTCGCCCAGGAGGCCATGGCCCGGGTCTACGAGCGCTGGCCGCGCGTCTCGACGATGGCCTCACCGGAGGGCTTCGTGTATCGGATCGCGATGAACCTCAATAGGAGCCGCCTGCGAAGGCTCGCCGTCCGGATGCGGCGCGCACCCGCGTCGCCACCTCGAGCGGACGAGCTCGAGGCCGCAACCGCGCGTCTCGACGTGCATCGCGCGCTTCAGGGGCTGACGCGCGAGCAGCGGGAGGCTGTGATCCTGGTGGACTGGCTCGGGCTCGGCGCGGACGGAGCCGCCCCGATCCTGGGCGTGAAGCCGGCCACGATCCGCACGCGGCTCCATCGCGCCCGACCGATCCTGCGAGAGCGTCTGGGACGCGACGATGACTGAGCTCCGCCGGCTCCTGGACCGGGGCGTGGAGCTTTTTGAGCCGGTCGAGGACGTCGTGAACGCCGTGGCACGCGCCGAACGGCGCCAACGCCGGCGCCGTATCACCGTGGGCGCCGTTGCGCTGGCCGTCGCCGCGGCCGGAACCACCGCGCTCATCCGCCCGTTCCAGAACACCACGCCCGGGATCGGGCCGGGTGCGTCCCCCGCCCCGACCCACGCGCCCACGGCCGAGGTCGCCACCAACGTCTTCCATCCTGCCGATCTGCACTTCTGGGACGAGCAGCATGGGATCGTGGTGGGAAGCGTCGGCGCGAACCGATGGTCGGCGACCTGCCAGCCGGACTGCCGCGCCGAGGTGCGCGAGACCACGGACGGCGGTGCGACGTGGACCACGATCCACGCGCGCCCCGGCGACTTCGGCGATCTGGCGGCGTTCGGCCCGTCGGAGCTCTGGGCACAGATCGAAACCTGCGCGCCGGGCGCCGACTGTGATCTCACCGTCCTCCGCTCCTCGGACCGAGGCCGGACGTGGACCGAGTTCTCACACGGGGCCAGGCTCTCCTCGATGACGGTCACGGCACGCGACGAGGCCTGGGCCATCCGGACGTTCGAGGGCGGGAACCTCACGCGCACGCTCGATGGCGGGCGCAGGTGGCTTCCGGTTCCGAGTCCGTGCCCGGCGGATGATCCAGCAGCCACCGCGGTGAGCTTTCCGACCCCGGATTCTGGGTGGGTCGTGTGTGCGGGCGAGGCAGCCGCCGAGCGGCAGAACAAGACCCTCGTGCACACCACGGACGCCGGGTCCAGCTGGGCGGTCGTCGCCCGGTCCGCGACGGCGGCCCGCATCGCGATCGGCACGGGCTTCGACGACGTCGGCTACGCGGGCTGGGCGATGTGGTTCGACGAACGCGGGCGAGGGGTGCTTGCCGCCGGCGAGAGTGGGCCCTCCGTTCGAACGCTCGATGGCGGTCGGTCCTGGACGCCCCTGGACCTCGCGGAGGACCACTTCACGTGGCTGACGTCGTTCTCGTTCGCGGGTGACGCGGAGTTCGCAACGGTGTCGAGCCGCGCGGCGTCTGAGCGGTACTCGAGCGGTGTGTATCTGCTTCGTTCCGACGATGGCGGGGAGACCTGGGGGATCGTGTACTCCTGGCCGATCGAGTACTGAGCCGAACCCGCTAGCCTCGAACGAGTCCCTGACGGACCTTCACGCCGAGGGCCGGCACGTTCGTGGCCACCGCGTCCACGCCCCAGCCGAACAGCGTGGCCAGGCGATCCTCCTCGTCCACCGTCCACGTCCCCACGCGCAGCCCCGCCCGGTGCACCTCGACCACGAACGCCTCGCCCGCCGCCAGCAGCGCCTCGGCGTGGGGCAGGACGTAGTCGTGGCCTCGGGACCGGGCGTAGACCAGGGCGGCCCGCGGATCGATCGCCCCGATGGTGAGGAAGCCGGTCAGCGCCTCGGGAAGCAGCTCCCGGGCCCGCTCGATCGAGAGCCAGTTGAACGAGGACACCAGGACCGGACCCTCGAAGCCCACCCGCTCGAGGGAGGCGGCCACCGCCTCGACCACGGCCTCACGCGGGGAGTCGAAGTCGTCCTCCCCCGGGAGATTCTTGATCTCCAGGTCGGCGGTGGCCCGGCCCGACAGGACCCCGAGGGCCTCGTCGAGCGTCGGGACCTCCTCACCCCGGACCCGGAGCCGCTTGAGCTCGCCGAGACGCATCCCCGAGACCGGTCCCGAGCCATCGGTGACCACGCCGGTCTCGGCGTCGTGCAGGACCACCGCCACGCCGTCGGCCGTGAGCCGGACGTCGAGCTCGACCCCGTCCGCGCCGGCCGCGATGGCCGCCTCGAACGCGACGAGGGTGTTCTCGGGATGATCCGCCGACTCCCCCCGGTGCGCGACGACGAGAGGGTATTCCGCGCTCGTAATTCGCCTCCGAACCATTTACAGGCCGAAAGGGCCGTCACTATACTTCGGCCCTTCCCAGGGAGTTCCACCAAATCGAACGGCCCAATCAGGCTGTTCCCGTTCTCTCGTGATCGCCCCCACGAGCCCGGCGCTCGGACGGAGGGCTCGGCCGATGGACTGGGTACACAGGGCTCGATG
>JBBDTT010000084.1:0-8135 GCA_040904285.1 Actinomycetota bacterium | reverse complement strand
CCTGAGATCGTGCTGTTCCCCCTTTCCCTCAAAGACGCCCGTGCCCGTCATCGCGCGGGTCAACGGCCGGTGCCTGGCCGGGGGATTCGGGCTCGCGCTGGGGTGCGACCTGATCGTGGCCGCCGAGGACGCGGAGTTCGGGACCCCGGAGATCGACATCGGATTGTGGCCATACATGATCACGGCGGTGATCCAGCGCAACGTTCCGCGCAAGGTCGCCCTGGAGCTCATGCTCACCGGCCGTCGGATGGGGGCGGCGGAGGCGGAGCGATGGGGGATCGTGAATCGGGTGGCGCCGCGGGCGGAGCTGGACGCGGCCGTCGAGGACCTCACCGCCACGCTGGCGGCCAAGAGTCCCCTGATCCTTCGGCTGGGCAAGGGGTCGTTCTACCGGGCGCAGGACATGACGATGGAGCAGGCCCTGGCCTATCTCCACGCCATGCTGACGGTGAACCTCGAGGCCGAGGACGTCATCGAGGGCATCACCGCGTTCCTCCAGAAGCGCGACCCCGAGTGGAAGGGCCGCTGACCAACTCTTGACGCCGGGCGCTCCGGGGAGTATCCCTGGCTTGTCTTGGTTTGCACGGCGCCCACGCTCCCCGCGCGAGCGCGTGGCCGTGCAGGAAGGAGCGGCCCCATGGCCACGGTCATCGGCAGTATTCGGCGTGCCGTCCCCGGCAAGGCCTTTCCCGATCCCGGTGAGCTCGTCGTCGATGGCGACACCCTCGAGTTCCGGGGTCAGAAGCACGGCACGATCCGGCTGACGGGGATCCGTGCCGTGCAGCGCGTCCAGGACTCGTCGCAGACCCCCGCCTACGCCGTGGTGACCCACGGAAGTCCCGAGGGCACCGAGCGCTTCCTGGACTACCGACGCGGGAAGCTCCGGGCGAACTCCCAGGCCGAGGCGCTCGCGAACGAGCTCCGGACGCTGTTCGGCCTCAAGGCGGCGGGCAGCGAGATGTCGCAGACCGCGACCCAGGAGGTGGCGCTCGACGCCATGCGAAAGCTCCG
Source organism: Actinomycetota bacterium (assembly GCA_040904285.1). Lineage (GTDB taxonomy): Bacteria > Actinomycetota > UBA4738 > UBA4738 > JBBDTT01 > JBBDTT01. Next base: position 7,124 of record JBBDTT010000084.1, on the reverse strand, counting down.
CATCCGCATGGCGGTCGCGGGAGCCGTCTTCGTCGTGGCGACCGCAATCACGGTGATCACCTTCACGCGAGCCCAGCGTCAGGGCGGGACCTATTTCGTCGCCTACGGCGCGATCCTGTTCGGTCTCGCCGCCTTCGCGGAGGCTGCCGTGAAGCATGCCAGGGCGGCGAAGATCTTCCGGGAGGCGGGCGGGGTCCGGGGTCGCGCCCCCGCCAAGGAGCCGATCCCCGACGTCGCCGCCCTGAGGTCGGCGCGCGACGTGGACGGGCTGGTCCGGGCGCTGTGGCATGACGACATCCCGGTCCGCGTGGAGGTCATGGACGCGCTCGCCGAGCTCCGGGATCCGCGCGCCGTCGACGCGCTGCTCGCCGCGCTCGATAGTCCTCGGTGGGACGTGCGGTGGTCGGCCGCGGAGGCCCTGGGCAAGCTCGGCGATCCACGCTCGATCGAGCCCCTCCGCGGCATGCTGAGGGACGAGAACGCCATGGTCCGGGCCGTCGCCGAGCAGTCCATCGCGGCCCTCGAGGCCGAATCGGCCGCTCCCGTGTCTGCGCCTCCGCCGCCGCCTCCGCAGCCGGCGTCCCCTCCGTCCGCCGCGGCCCCCCCGGCCCCGGGGCTCGGCCCGGGGCCCGGCATCGGCGCGCCTCCGCCTCCACCGGAGGGCGCGGGGCCAGGGTGATGGCGAGCGGCGAGGGTCGCCCCTCGCTGGTCCATGTGGTCGACGGGGTCTCCCCGGCTGGCGGCTCGGCCCCGGGCCGCCTGGAGGTCGGCGCGCGGTATCTCGAGCTCTTCGGCGAGGGCGACTCCGTGCGGATGGCGGGAGTGCGCGGCGTCGAGGTGGTGGACGACGCCGTGGTGGTGACCGCGGATGGGCCCGGTCCGACGCGGCTGGCGCTGGTCGACGAACGCTCCCGAGCCCGGGGTCGGCCGGGGCTCGAGGCGTTCGCCTCGGACCTCCGGGAGTTCCTGGGGCTGCCCGAGCTGGAGGCTCCCACGGTGCGGGTTGCGGCCCTGGCGTGGGGCACGGTGGCGGCGGGGTTCGGTGGGGGCTTCCTTGCAGCGGTGGCCCTGGGGGGCGGGGGGCTGGTCATCACCGACTTCCTCGAGGCCGTGTACCAGGGCGGGTTCCTGGCCCTCGGCGCGCTGGCCCTGGCCGGCCTGATGGGCCGCAGGGCCAGGGTGCCCGGGCTCGTCCGATGGGTCCTGGCGGCGGCGTCCATCTCGGCGGGGGCGCTGATGGGGGTCTCCGGCGCCCCGGAGCTCGCCGAGGAGGGCCCCGACGATCTCCACCAGCTGTTCGGGACGCCGCAGGCGATCGCCGGCGAGGTCCTGCTGGCCGTGGCCCTGGCCGTGGCCGTGGTCCTGTCGTTGCGGCGGTTCCCGCGGCTCGGTCCCTCGGCGTTCGACCGGGAGCAGCGCGCCGAGGGTCGCCGGAACCTCGCGCTGGCGGGCATCATCGTGGGCTTCGCGGTGGCCGCCGGGGTGGTCGCCCGCCTGGTGGCCCCGGTGGACGGCGGCGGATCCGAGGTCGCCGGCCGGGGCGGGACGGTGGCGGCAACCCTGCGGGACTTCACGATCGCCCTGGGCCCGGCGAGCGTCGCACCCGGCTCGGTGACCTTCGAGGTCCGCAACGACGGCCCGTCGGCGCACGAGTTCTGGGTGTACCGCACCGACCTCCCGCCCGGCCGCCTCCCGGTGGACCGCGCCCTCGGACGCGTGAACGAGTTCGGCGAGGGCTACCTCGCCAAGGCCTTCTTCGTCGAGGACCTCCCCCCGGGTGGTTCGAAGACCCTCGAGCTGGACGACGTCGAGGCCGGCCGGTACGAGGTGATGTGCAACATCCCTGCGCACTACCTCCGGGGGATGTTCGCCACCCTGACCGTGGCCTGAGCGAATCCTCCGAGGGCTACACTCGCTCTGAGCGGGCCCGGGAAAGCTTCGGGGGGCGAGCCTCCGGCGAAGGGCCCCGAGGAGGTGAGGCCCCCGTGGCCGAGTCCACGCCCACCACCGGCGCGCCCGGCGGCGAGTCGCCGCCCGAGCCGAAGCCGATGCCCACGCTGACATATGCGGGCCCGACCATGCGCGAAGCGGCCGAGGAGCTGACCCAGCGCAAGGACGTCGCTCGTCAGATGGGCGGGCCCGACCGGATCGAGCGCCAGCACGGCGACGGCAAGCTGACCGTCAGAGAGCGGCTCGAGAAGCTGTTCGATGGAGACTCGTTCACCGAGTTCGGGCTGCTCGCGCACCACCAGTCGGCCTCCCCGGCGATGCAGGGAAAGAACACGCCCGCCGACGGCGTGGTGTGTGGGATCGGCACGATCGACGGGCGGCGGGCCGCTCTCATCGCCTACGACTTCACCGTGATGGCCGGCTCGATCGGGATGGTCGGAGAGATCAAGGCCACGCGGATGCGGGAGCTCGCTCTGCGCGAGCGGATCCCGATCGTGTGGCTGATCGACTCCGCCGGAGCCCGGATCCAGGAGGCGGCGGGATCGATGTTCGCCAGGACCGGGGACCTGTTCAAGGAGCAGGTCCACATGAGCGGGGTCATCCCCCAGGTGTCCGCGATGATGGGCCCGGGCGCGGCGGGAACGGCCTACATCCCCGGCCTCGCCGACTTCGTGCCGATGGTGAAGGGCACGTCGAACATGGCCCTCGGCGGACCCCACCTGGTGAAGGCGGCGGTCGGCGAGGACGTCACCGCGGAGGACATGGGCGGGTCGGCGGTTCACAACAAGGTCTCGGGCGTGGCCGACCTGGAGGTGGCCGACGACGCGGCCTGCCTCGAGGCGGTGCGCACCTACCTGTCCTTCTTCCCGTCGTCGAACCTGGAGAAGCCGCCGGTGAAAGACGCCGACGACCCGGTCGACCGCCGGTGCGAAGCCCTGCTCGACCTGGTCCCGGCGAACCCCCGGCAGGCCTACGACATGCGCAAGCTGGTCGCCGAGATCGTGGACGACCACGACTTCTTCCCCATGAAGCCGGACTACGCGAGGAACCTCGTCACCGGGTTCGCGCGGTTCGGGGGCCGTCCCGCCGGGATCGTGGCGAATCAGCCGATGTTCCTGGGGGGCGCGCTGGACGTGAACTCGGCGGACAAGGCCGCCCGGTTCGTGTGGCTGTGCGACGCGTTCCACATCCCGCTGGTGTTCCTGATGGACTGCCCGGGCTTCCTGGTGGGCTCGACGGTCGAGAAGCAGGGCATCATCCGCCACGGCGCCAAGATGCTGTTCGCGGTGGCCGAGGCGACCGTGCCGAAGGTGACCGTCGTCGTGCGAAAGGGGTACGGCGCCGGGTACTACGTGATGAACGGGCGCGCGTACGAGCCCGACATGATCGTGGCCTGGCCGACCGCCGAGATCTCGGTCATGGGGCCCGAGGGCGCCGTGAACATCATCTTCCGCAAGCAGATCGAGGCCGCGCCCCCCGAGCAGCAAGACGAGATGCGGAACACGCTGATCGCCACCGTGCGCGACCAGATCAACCCCTACGTGGCCGCCGGCTGGTCGTTCGTCGACGACCTGATCGACCCTGCGGACACGCGGAGCGTCATCGGACGGGCATTGCGGTTCGCGGAGACCAAGACGGTGGAACGGCCCTGGCGCAAGCACGGGGTGCTGCCGGTCTGAGCGAGGTCGTACCCGGAAACGCGCCGCCCGACGTGCTGGCGGACGCCCTCGAGGTGCACCAGCGTGAACTGGCCCTGCGGTGGGCGACGGTTCAGGGCGGAGTCGCCCACGACACGCCGTCGATGTTCCGGACGGTCGTGGGGCTGCCCGTCTCGTACACGAACCAGGCGGGCGCGGCCCGGCTCACGGACGAGAACGCCGGCGCCGAGATCGAGGCGACCGAGGCCCTGCTCCGCGAACACGGGGTCCCGGGCCTGTGGTGGGTCCGCCTGCCCGGGCACCCTCCGGACCTCGGGGACCTTCTGCTCGCTCGTGGATGGACGTTCGATGAGGAGATGCCCTGGATGGCGGCGTCCATCGACTCGATCCTCGCCGGGCTGCCGGAGCCCCCCGAGGATCTGCGCATCGAGGCGGTCGAGGGCGACGCCGCGCAGGCCCGGTGGCTCGCGGCGATGACCGCCGGCTTCGGCTTGGGGAACTCCGGACGCGCCGCCATGACCCGGCTGGCGGACGCGGTGGGGTACGGCCGCGACCGGCCGTGGCGCCGCTTCGCCGGGACCATGGGCGGCCGGGCGGTGGGGTCCTCCGGCCTCATGATCAGCAGCCGTGTGGCGGGGATCTACAACGTCGCCACCGACCCCGAGTTCCGCCGTCGCGGGATCGCGTCCGCCATGACCGGGCGCGCCCTCCGCGAGGCGCGGGACCGCGGCTACCAGGTCGCGATCCTGGGCGCCTCGCCGATGGGGCTCCCCGTGTACACGCGCATGGGATTCGTGGAGGTGTGCCGCCTGCGGTTCTACGAGTTCGACCCGCGCGAGAGCACGTAGCTCGAACGGACGAAGCCCGTCACGGCGAGCCCGCCGGCCAGCGCCTCCTCGAGGGCGTCCGCCACGCGCTCGCGCCACTCGCCGGCCACCGCGGGGTCCGTTCGGCGGAGGGACTCGTGATCGGGAGGAACCTCGACCTCACCGGCCGGGTCGGCGGCGAGGCGAGGCCCGGGCTCCCGTCGGAGGTCCCACCACACCTCGAGCCGGTCAGTGCGCTCGCCCGTGTTGATCCGATCCGTCATGTCGCCGTAGTAGTGGCGATGGAAACGGTCCGCCACCGCGCCCAGCACGTGGAGGTTGAAGTGCGCGTTCCGGGCGATCAGTGGATCGAACGTCCAGCGAGCCACCGTGATGCCTTGACCGAGCGCCAACGCCCGCTGGGCGAGCTTGAGCGCGCGGCCCACGCCGTGGGATCGGCGATCCGGGTCGACCGCCAGCATGTGCGAGTGCACGTGGATGCCGTCCGGCCCCGCCCCGATGAAGCCGAGGACGAACCCGATCATGTCGTCGTCCGCGTAGGCCCCGAGTGGCGGGACGCCGGCCCCCTGCAGCGCACGGATGGCCTCGCGCGGGACCGTCTGCGCCTCGCCCCACGTGGCGACCTGCAGGCGCACCACCTCGCCGGCTTCCTCGAGGGTGGTGAGCGGACGAATCTCGACGCCGGCGTTCTCCGCCGCGCTCCGCGCGGTCTGGCGGGGTTCGTCCACGGCGAGCGAGTGTAGCCGCGACGTGGCGGGGTGTTTCGTGGCAGGGTGCGGCCCCGGAGGCGAGGGTGACGTGGCGGAGATGAACGAGCTCCATCGGCGAGCAGGTGACCTGTTTGACGCCGTCCTGAGGCAGGCCGGCCTCGGCGTCTGGGAGCGACCCACGCCGTGCGCCGAGTGGGACGTCCGCGGCCTGGTCCACCATGTGGCCTGGTCGAACCTGTGGGTGGCGCCCCTCGTGCACGGGGCCGCGCTGGACGATGTGGAGCGGCAACTGGAGGGTGACGTCCTGGGAGACGACCCCGTCGGCGCGGGCCTGCGCTCGACGGCCGAGGCCAGCGACGCGTTCGACGCGCCGGGCGCGATGGACCGGCTGGTGGAGCTCTCGAGGGGACCGACACCCGGACGCGTGTACTGCGGGGAGCGGATGAACGACCTGACGGTGCACGCCTGGGACCTCGCCGCGGCGCTCGGGCTGCCCGTCGAGCTCGATGCCGAGTGCATGGAGGCCGCGATGGACGTGTACAGGCCGTTCGAGGCCGAGGGGCGGCCGGCGGGGGTGTTCGGTCCGTCGGTCGAGGTGGCGGCGGACGCCGACCTGCAGACTCGCTTCCTCGCGTTCTGGGGACGGCGCTCCGACTGGACACCCCCGGCGTAGACTCCCGGCGTGACCGCGCCCGAGGTCGGCTCGCCCGCCCCGGATCCGGTCCTCGTCGAGGGCGACGGCAGCGAGGTCCAGCTATCCAGGTTCTGGAAGGACCGGCCGGCGCTGGTCGTGTTTCTCCGGCACTGGGGCTGAACGTTCTGCCGCCGGCACGTCGCGCAGTTGCGCGACGAGGAGGATCGGTTCACGCCGCTGGCCAACGTCGTGTTGGTGGGCCAGGGGCAGTCCGACCATGCCCGCGACTTCTGCGAGGCCCGCCGCGCCGCGGACGCGTTCCACTGCACGGTCGCCCCGGGCAACGAGGCCTACCGCCACTTCGGGCTCACCCGCGGCTCGTGGATGCAGGTGGCCGGGCCGAAGGTGTGGGCGCCCGGGGCCCGCACCTTCTTCGCACCCGAGGTCCACCAGGGGCGGACGAAGGGCGATCCGATGCAGCTCGCCGGGACGTTCGTCATCGACTCCTCGGGCGTGATCCGGTACGCGCACCGGAACCGGACCTCGGCGGATAATCCGTCGAACGAGGACGTGCTGGCGGCGCTGGAGGCCGTCACGAGCCTCGACTGAAGAACGGAGGACCGGGTGGGCGTGGGGGACAAGGTCATCATCACGGTCGCGGTCTCGGGAGCCGTGGCGAACAAGGAACAGTGCTCGGGGATCCCGTACACCCCGGAGGAGTACGCGAAGGAGGTCCGCCGCGCGCGTGACGCCGGTGCGACCCAGGTTCACGTCCACGCCCGGACGCCCGCCGGCGTCCCCAGCAAGGAGCCCGCCGACTACAAGGCCATCACCCAGGCGATCCTCGCCGAGACCCCGGACATCATCATCAACTACTCCACGGGCTGGGTGGGCCTGCCGATGCAGGAGCGCGTGGCCCACATCGTCGAGCTCAAGCCCGAGATCGGCGCGCTGAACATGGGGTCGATGAACTACGCGAAGTACTCGGAGAAGCGGAGGGGGTTCGTCTTCAACTTCGTCTTCGAGAACCACTTCGACGACATCATCCTGCTGCTCTCGAAGATGCAGGAGGCCGGCGTGAAGCCCGAGTGCGAGTGCTTCGACGTGGGCCACGTGGAGTCGGTCGCGCCGTTGCTGGACCTGGGCGTCCTGACCACGCCCATCCAGTTCTCGCTCATCCACGGCGTGCTCGGCGGGATCCAGGCGACCGCGCGCAACCTGGCCCACATGTCGAGCGTGGTGCCCGATGGGTGCACGTGGGGCGTGATCGCCATCAGCCGCGACCAGTGGACGATGGTGGGAGCCTCGGCGGCGGCGCCCGCCCTCGCGGCCGGGATTGGCTCGC
>JBBDTT010000083.1:0-8189 GCA_040904285.1 Actinomycetota bacterium | reverse complement strand
GCCGGTGCGGGGAGCCTCGCCGCACGCGCCGGTCGAGGTGGCGTCGTCGTACCAGACCCAGTACTTCGCGAGGGAGTCGTTCAGGCCGCCCCTCTTGAGGTCGTACTCCACGGTCTCGAACGAATCCGTCGACGAGGGTGTGGGCATGACCGCGTTGACGACGTCGATCTGCCTGCCCCGGCACTGGAACCGCAGGTCGAGCCGGTCCACGCCGGCCCGGCGGGCCTCGTCGTGGACGAACGCGTTGGCCCGCTTCACCGCGGTGCGGATGGCGTCTACGTGGGCCCGGTAGCGGTCCGGCCGGTCAGCCGCGCGGGCGTAGACAGCGACGAACCGGTACTGGTTGGTGCGGGAGCACATGGGCTGGCGGTACCGGGCGGGCAGGTCGGCCACGTAGCCGGTCGGGTAGTACGCGTGGACGTCGGATCCGGCCACCGGCCGGAGCGGGACGCGACCCGGGGCGGCCTGGCGGACGGGGAAGATCGGCGCGAGGGCCACACCGATCGCGATGACGGCGCTGGCGATCGCGAGTCTGTGGTTCCGGGTCACAGGGACGCTGGCCTCCGTGCTAGATGGGGACGGTTCAGGTCCGGAGATTTACGCCATTCGCCCTACAACTCCTGCCCCATCCCGGGGAAAAGGGCGGTCCGGCCGGAGGTTGTCCCGTTTGCGGACACCGGGCCCGGGATCGCGGGCTCAGGCGACCTCGATCCGACCCTGGTGGCCGGCCTGGCGATGCCCGGGGACCGAGCAGTACATGACGAACGAGCCGGGGTCGGGGGCCTCGATCGGCAGCCGAACGGTCTCGCCCGGGTTGGCCGTCATCTGGAGCGAGAGCTCCTCGACGGTCACCGAATGGGGACGGCCGTCGGTGTTGGTGAGCTCCAGGATCACCGGCTCCCCGGCCGGGAGCCGGAGCGTGGCCGGCTCGTAACGGTTCCCGGGCGTCGAGACCGCCACCACCTGCTCGGGGCTCGCCTCCGTCGGCGCGGGGGAGCCGGTGGTCGTCGAGGGCGGCCGCGAGCCGGGCGGCGGGGGGCTCCCGAACCCTCCGGGATCGCCCTGCGAGCACCCCACGAGCACGAACGCCACCGCCACGGGGACCGTCCGCCTGAGCACTCGGTGGATCATCCCACGTCCGGGAATACCTCGGGCACGCTCGAAGTTGTCAATGACAGACTCAGCCTTTATCTTCATCCAACGCGAAACTTTCTGGAGGAGGAAACGCATGTCACGAGCAGTGGGGATCGACCTCGGCACCACGAACTCGGTGGTCGCCGTGCTGGAGGGCGGAGAGGCCGCAGTCATCCCGAACGCCGAGGGCTCCCGCACGACACCGTCGGTGGTCGGGTTCTCCAAGTCCGGCGAGATCCTCGTCGGCGAGGTCGCCAAGCGCCAGGCCATCACCAACCCGGACCGGACGGTCCGCTCGGTCAAGCGCGAGATGGGGACCGCGTGGACCACCGAGATCGACGGGAAGAAGTGGACGCCGCAGGAGGTGTCCGCCCAGATCCTGACCAAGCTCAAGCGCGACGCCGAGGCGTATCTGGGCGACACGGTCACCCAGGCGGTGATCACCGTCCCCGCGTACTTCGACGACTCCCAGCGCCAGGCGACGCAGGAGGCCGGACAGATCGCGGGCCTCGAGGTGCTGCGGATCATCAACGAGCCCACCGCGGCCGCCCTGGCCCACGGCCTGGACAAGGAGGGCCTGGACAAGACGATCCTCGTGTTCGACCTCGGAGGCGGGACGTTCGACGTCTCGCTGCTCGAGATCGGCGAGGTCGAGGGGACCGCGATCTTCGAGGTGAAGTCGACGGCCGGCGACACGCATCTGGGGGGTGACGACTGGGACGAGCGCGTCATCGACTGGATGGTCACCCAGTTCAAGAACGCCCACGGCGTCGACCTGTCGAAGGACCGCATGGCCGGCCAGCGGCTGAAGGAGGCCGCCGAGAAGGCCAAGATCGAGCTCTCCCAGGTCCAGGAGACCCACATCAACCTGCCGTTCCTCTCGGCGACTCCCGAGGGGCCGCTGCACTTCGAGGAGAAGCTCACCCGCGCGGAGTTCGAGCGGATGACGGAGGACCTCCTCGACCGGTGCGCCGGGCCGTTCCAGCAGGCGGTCAAGGACTGGGGCAAGGACGTCGCGGCCATCGACCACATCGTGCTGGTCGGGGGCTCGACGCGCATGCCGATGATCCAGGAGCTCGTCCGCAAGCTCACCGGCGGCAAGGACCCCCACAAGGGCGTGAACCCGGACGAGGTCGTCTCGGTCGGGGCGGCCCTGCAGGCGGGCGTGCTGAAGGGCGAGGTCAAGGACGTGCTGCTCCTGGACGTCACCCCGCTCTCGCTGGGCATCGAGACCCGCGGCGAGATCTTCACGAAGCTCCTGGAGCGGAACACGACGATCCCGACCAAGAAGTCGGAGATCTTCTCCACGGCCGCCGACAACCAGACCCAGGTCGAGGTCAACGTCCTGCAGGGCGAGGGCGAGACCGTCCACTCACCCGGCCTGCGCAGCCTGGGGCGGTTCGACCTGGTGGGGATCCCGCCCGCGCCGAGGGGGATGCCGCAGATCGAGGTCACCTTCGACATCGACGCGAACGGCATCCTCAGCGTCTCGGCCAAGGACAAGGCCACCGGCAAGGAGCAGGCCATGACCATCACGGGTGGCACGGCCCTTCCCAAGGAGGAGATCGAGCGCATGGTGAAGGACGCCGAGGCCTTCGCCGCCGAGGACACGCGCCGTCGCGAGGCCGCCGAGGCCCGCAACGCGGCCGACAACCTCACCTACCAGGTGGACAAGGCGCTCGCGGACTACGGCGACAAGGTGCCGGAGTCCGACCGCACCACGATGAGCACCGCCAACGACGACCTGAAGGAGGCCCTGAAGGGCGACGACGTCGAGGCGATCAAGGCCAAGACCGACGCGCTCATGACCGCCTTCCAGGCCGTCGGGCAGGCCCTGTACCAGGCGCAGCAGCAGGCATCGGCCTCCGCCGGGCCGGCGGGCGAGTCCTCGGCACCGGCCGCCGGCGAGTCCCCGGACGGCGACGAGGTCGTCGAGGGAGAGATCGTCGAGGAGGGCGATGCTTCATGACGATCCCGATCGAGGCCCGGGCATGACCGAGCGGAACCCGCCGAAGGTCACGGACAAGCGCCACGGGGCCCGGTCGTCTGACGCGGGCCCCGTGTCCGCGCCCGACCTTCCCGAGGCCGACGGCCTCGAGCCCGACCCGGTCGAGGACGCCGTCGAGCAGCCGGTCGACGAGGTGGCGGAGGCGCGGGCGCGGGCGGCCGAGTACCTCGACGACCTACGACGAGCCCGGGCCGAGTTCGAGAACTACCGCAAGCGCACGGTGAAGGAGCAGACCCGGGCCCTGGAGTTCGGCTCCGAGGGGCTGGTCCGCCGCCTCCTCGAGGTGCTCGACGAGTTCCAGCTCGCGCTGGCCTCGGCCGAGGACCGTCCCGAGTTGGAGCCCTTCACGCGCGGGTTCCAGCTCGTGCACGCGAAGCTCCTCGACGCGCTGCGGGCGGAAGGCCTGGAGCCCGTCGACGCCGTGGGCAGGCCGTTCGACCCCGAGGTCCACGAGGCCCTGATGGGTTCGAGCGACGACGACGGCGAGCATTACGTCGAGGACGTCCTCCGGACCGGGTACCGGCTGAAGGGCCGCGTCATCCGGCCGGCCGGGGTCCGCGTGGGGACGCGTCGGCCGGCCGAGGCCGAGGAGAGCCCGGAGGCGACGTGAACGGCAACGTCAGTCGCGACTGGTTCGAGGTGGACTACTACGCCGCCCTCGGGGTGGCGAAGAATGCCTCGCAGGCCGACGTCAAGAAGGCGTACCGCAAGCTCGCCCAGAAGCTGCACCCCGACGCCAACCCCGGAGACGCCGCCGCGGAGGAGCGCTTCAAGGAGGTCTCCCAGGCGTACGACGTCCTCGGCGACGAGAAGAAGCGCGCCGAGTACGACCGGGTTCGCGAGATGGTCGCCTCGGGCGCTGGCTTCGGCGGAGGCGGCGGAGGGTTCCCCGGAGGAGGCTTCCCGGGCGGCGTCCGCTTCGAGGACGTGGAGTTCGACGGCGACCTGGGCGACCTGTTCGGGTCGATCTTCGGTGGGGGCGGCGGCGGCCGCGGACGCGGAGCCCGGGCGAGCCGGGGCTCCGACCTGGAGGCGGAGGTGCGCGTCTCGTTCGACGAGGCGATCCGCGGGACCGAGGTCCCCCTGCGCCTGTCCGGCCCGGCGCGATGCGACGCCTGCAACGGCAGCGGCGCGCAGCCCGGGACGTCGGTCACGACCTGCCCCGACTGCGGCGGCACGGGGGCGTTCGCGGAGAACCAGGGGTTCTTCTCGATGTCCCGGACGTGTCCGCGGTGCCAGGGGTCCGGGCGGCTGATCGAGACGCCCTGCGGGACGTGCCGTGGCTCGGGCGTGAAGAACCGGACGCGGACGGTGACCGTGAAGATCCCCGCGGGGATCAAGGACGGCGCGCGGATCCGCGTGTCCGGCCGCGGCGAGGCCGGCCCCGGGGCGGGCCGTGCGGGGGGCCGGGACGTACGGGTCCGCGTGGTGCCCCACCGGGTGTTCGGGCGCAAGGGCGCCGACCTGACGCTCTCGCTGCCGATCTCGTACCCCGAGGCGGCACTCGGCGCGAACGTCCAGGTCCCCACGCTGAACGGGCCGGTCACCCTCAAGGTGCCGGCCGGCACGGCCACCGGCAAGACGTTCCGCGTTCGCGGCAAGGGCGCGCCGAAGCCGGGCGGGGGAAGCGGCGACCTGCTCGTGACGGTGTCGGTCGCGGTCCCATCGAGGCTTTCCAAGAAGGAGAAGGAGCTGCTGGAGCAGTTCCGTGATGTGCACGACGACGACCCACGCGCCGGGCTGGGCGTCGACTGAGGAGGACAACCATGGCACGCGAACAGCGCAGGGGCGACCGGGCCGTCTACATCATCAGCGTGGCGGCGGAGCTCTCGGGCGTCCACCCACAGACGTTGCGCATCTACGAGCGCAAGGGCCTGCTCTCACCCGCCAGGACTGCCGGCAACACCCGGCGGTATTCGGAGGCGGACATCGAGCGGCTGCGCGCGATCCAGCGCCTGACCCAGGACGAGGGCGTGAACCTGGCCGGGGCTCGCATGGTGATGGACCTCCAGGAGGAGCTTCGGCGGGCCCGCGAGCAGGTGGCGCGGATGCGCCGTGAGGTGGCCGCTCTGCGTCGTGAGCACGCCCGGGGCCGGGGTGGCGCGCTCGTCCTCCGCCGCGAGGTCCAGGACCTGCTGGGAGGCCTCTGATGGATCTCAACCGCCTGACGATCAAGTCGCAGCAGGCCCTCGGCGCGGCCGAGCAGCTGGCCCGGGCGCGCAACAACCAGACGATCGAGCCCGAGCACCTGCTGTTCGCGCTCCTCTCCGACGCGGAGGGCGTGGTCTTCCCGCTGCTCCACGCGGTGGGACTGTCACCGCGCGCCGTGCGGGACCGGGTCGAGGAGACCCTCGATCAGCTGCCCAAGGCGTTCGGCGCGGGAGGCGATCCGGCCCTCGGCACCGCGCTCCGCCACATCCTGGAGAGGGCTTTCACCGAGGCACAGGGGCTCGCGGACGAGTACGTGTCCACCGAGCATCTCCTGCTCGCCATGCTCGAGGGCAACCACGCCTCGGCCCGGCTGCTCCGAGACGCCGGCCTGTCCCGGGACGGCGTGCTGGCGGCGCTGGCCGACGTCCGCGGCCGCCAGCGAGTAACCGACCAGAACCCCGAGGAGAAGTACCAGGCCCTCGAGAAGTACGGCCGCGACCTCACCGAGCTCGCTCGCCGGGGCAAGCTCGACCCGGTCATCGGCCGCGACGACGAGGTCCGCCGGGTGATCCAGGTCCTGTCGCGACGGACCAAGAACAATCCCGTTCTGATCGGTGAGCCGGGGGTCGGCAAGACCGCGATCGTCGAGGGCCTCGCCCAGCGGATCGTGGACGGCGACGTCCCCGAGTCGTTGAAGGACAAGCGCGTGGTCGCGCTCGACATCGGCGCGCTGGTGGCCGGGACGAGGTTCCGGGGCGAGTTCGAGGAGCGGTTCAAGGCCGTCCTGCGCGAGATCGCCGACTCCGGCGGCGAGGTCATCACGTTCATCGACGAGCTGCACACGATCGTCGGCGCCGGCTCGGCCGAGGGCGCGGTCGACGCCGGCAACATGCTCAAGCCGATGCTGGCCCGGGGCGAGCTCCGGGCGATCGGCGCGACGACGCTCGACGAGTACCGCCAGCACATCGAGAAGGACCCCGCGCTGGAGCGCCGGTTCCAGCCCGTGCTGGTCGAGGAGCCGAGCGTGGAGGACACGATCGCCATCCTGCGCGGGCTGAAGGAGCGCTACGAGGTCCACCACGGCGTCCGCATCCAGGACGCCGCCCTGGTGGCCGCCGCGATCCTGTCGCACCGCTACGTGACCGGACGGTTCCTGCCCGACAAGGCCATCGACCTGATCGACGAGTCGGCCAGCCGGCTGCGCATCGAGATCGATTCGGTGCCGGTGGAGATCGACGAGGTAGAGCGCCGCATCAAGCAGCTGGAGATCGAGCGCGCGGCCCTGCGCAAGGAGACCGACCCGGCCTCGAAGGAGCGGCTGGAGAAGCTCGAGGCGGAGCTGGCCGACCTCAACGAGCGCCTGGGCGGCATGCGGGCCCACTGGGAACAGGAGAAGGAGCGCATCGACCGCATCCGCGCCCTGAAGACCGAGATCGACGAGACCCGCCACGAGCTGGAGCGCGAGGAGCGCCCCGGCGGCGACATCGAGCGGGCCGCGGAGATCCGGCACGGGCGGATCCCCGAGCTCGAGCGGCGGCTGGAGGAGGAGAGCCAGGGCCTCGACGCGCTGCAGGCCGACCGCAAGATGCTGAAGGAGGAGGTCGACGAGGAGGACGTGGCCGAGGTCGTCGGCAAGTGGACGGGCATCCCCGTGTCCCGGCTGCTGGAGGGCGAGGCCCAGAAGCTGGTCCGCATGGAGGAGGGCCTCCACGAGCGGGTGGTGGGCCAGTCCGAGGCGGTGACGGCCGTCTCGAACGCCATCCGCCGCAACCGGGCCGGCCTGTCCGACCCGAACCGGCCGGTCGGCTCGTTCCTGTTCCTGGGGCCCACCGGGGTGGGCAAGACCGAGCTCGCCCGCGCGCTGGCCGAGTTCCTGTTCGACGACGAGCGGGCCATGGTCCGCATCGACATGAGCGAGTACCAGGAGCGCCACGCGGTCTCGCGGCTGGTCGGCGCGCCGCCCGGCTACGTCGGCTACGAGGAGGGCGGCCAGCTCACCGAGGCCGTGCGCCGGCGGCCGTACTCGGTGATCCTGCTCGACGAGATCGAGAAGGCCCATGCCGACGCGTTCAACGTGCTGCTCCAGCTGCTCGACGACGGCAGGCTCACCGACGGGCAGGGCCGGACGGTCGATTTCCGCAACGCGATCGTGATCATGACCTCGAACCTCGGGAGCTACTTGTTCACCGAGCCGTCGACGGCGCCCGACGAGCGCCGGGACAAGGTCCTGGACGAGGTCCGGGCCCACTTCCGGCCGGAGTTCCTCAACCGGATCGACGAGGTGGTCGTGTTCGACCAGCTCGGTCGCGACCAGATCGCGAAGATCGTGGACATCCAGCTCCGCGGGCTCGAGCGGCGGCTGGCGGACCGGAAGCTGACCGTGACCCTCACAGACGACGCCCGGCAGTACCTGGCGAACAAGGGGTACGACCCGGCGTACGGGGCCCGGCCGCTGAAGCGCCTGATCCAGCGGGAGATCCAGGACCCGCTGGCCATGAAGCTCCTGTCCGGCGACGTCCGCGAGGGCGACGTGATCGAGATCGGCACCTCCGGGGACGGCCTCACCTTCGAGGTCGCCGGAGGATGAGCGAAACCGACGCGTTACCCGGCCGTTACGCGGTCGTCATCGTCCCGAAACGATGCCCGGGTAGCGTCCCGGCCAGATCGTGGAGCACAGGGCGCTGGGCGATGGGATCGAGGCTCCGGCCGCCGGGGACGCCGTGGAGTGCGGACCCCTGTGGCTGTCGCCGCGCGAACGATGCGAGGTGCGTGTCGGGGGGCGGCGGGCGGCGATGTCCCCGCAGGAGGCCGTGATGCTCGGCCGGCTGATCGAGGCCGACGGCCGGATCGTGTCGCGCCAGGACCTGTATCGGGAGGCGATGGGGCATCCCCTGCC
>JBBDTT010000082.1:0-8208 GCA_040904285.1 Actinomycetota bacterium | reverse complement strand
GTCGACCCGGTCATCACCGCCTTGGGCCGGCGCACGCCGCCCTGCATCCGGCTGTGGACCATGAACTTGTCGTGCATGATCGACGAGGTCTTGCGGGCCCGGACAGTGCCCGCGGGCCAGTGGCCTGCCGTAACCGAGGCCTCGTTGTCTTCGGTCTGCGCGTCGCCCGTCTTGGAGTGATAGACCAGCCGGACAGCGGTTCCGGCGTTGCGAACGGCGAGCAGGGCGTCGCGGATCTCGGGCAGCTCGTACTCGTAGATGCACACGTCGAGGGCCCACTGTGGCCCGTCCCCCCACGCGATGAAGTCCAGGACGAACTTGTCCAGGTCCCGGCACAGCCACTTGCGGGCTTCGACGTTGTTGTGCGGATCGACCTCGGGGAACCGCCGTTCGTACGCCTGCGAGGCTGCGACCGCGCGGTTGAACGCGACGGAGTGCGGCTTGCCGCGGACGGCCTCGGTCCGGACCTCGAGCGTGGCCGGCGGTCCGGGCTGCAGCGCGTCCCAGGGCCCGTACATCGGGACCAGCTCGTAGGTGTACTTGGTCGCCGGATACACGGTGTAGTCGCCCCACCGGAAAGCCTGGATCGGCGCCAGCGAGGTGTCCATGAACACGCCCGGCCGGTGGGCCTGCCCCGGAAAGCCAATGCCTCCGGCCAGCCAGCGCCCCGTCCGGTATCGGGACTCCCGCCGCTTGATCGCGAACCCCAGCAGGTTCTGGCGGAGGGCGTCGTCCGCGTCCCAGGTCAGATGGACGCCGGTGGTCCCGGCGTACGCGGTGAAGGTCAGGCCGTTCTGCGCGACGCTTGTCCGCATCCTCGAGGCCTCAGGCCCGGGAGCGAGCCTGGTCCAGCGCGTCGAGGCCGGCGCGCATGGCCTTGAGGGCGTCGTCGGCGCGGCCGAGCTTCTCGTAGAGGTCGCCGAGCTCGCGCAGGCAGGCCGCCTCCTGCTGACGGGCGCCGTGCTCGCGGAAAGCGCCGGCCGCTTCGTTCAGGACCTCGACGGCCTCCTCGGACTTGTGCGTCATCGCCAGCGCGCGGCCCTTGAGAAACAGCGCCCGGGCCCGCTCCAGCCCGTCGTCGCCGACGACCTTCAGGGCCTCCTCGACCGCCGCGATGGCCTGGGCGGGCTTGCGCTCCAGCAGCGCGAGGCGAGCGCGCTCGGTCAGGCAGTAGGCCATGTCGGCCGGCGCGCCGATCCGGCGAAGGACCTTCTCCGCCTTGTCCAGGTGCCTCTTCGCCTCGGCCAGCCGGGGTGGGTCGGCCTCCAGGCAGATGAACGCGGCCACGTTGTACAGCCGGGCGGCGCTGCGGCGGTCCTCCATCTCCTCCATCAGGAGGCGCGCGCGGGTCGCGAGCTCGAGGGCCTCGTCCCATTGCTTCGCCTCGGCCTTGATCCGGCTGGCGTCCCAGTAGGTGTTGGCGCGGATCTCGGGTGAGACGCCCTGTTCGGCCGCGACCAGGGCCCGCTCCGAGGCGCGCGTGGCCCGCTCGATGTCGCCCCGCTCGAAGTACAGCGAGACCAGGACCGACTGCAGCTCGGCCGACACGCCCGGGTCCAGCGGCTGGTCGCCGCCGGCCAGGAATTTCTCCACCAGCTCGACCGAGTAGGTCAGGTCGCCCATCGAACGGTACGCGCGCGCGAGCCCGGAGATCGCGAGGCCCGCGTGGCGCTGGGCGATGCCGTGCTCCAGGGCTTCCTCGTAGACGTCGACCGCGTCCCGCAGGTCGCCCCGGCCGGCCAGGATGTCGCCGCGCAGGACGAGGGCCTCGCCGCGGAGGCGGGGGAGGTTGTAGTCGGTGGCCCGCTCCAGGACTTCGACCAGACCCAGGTCGGCGTGCTCCAGCTCTCCCTGCCGGAAGGCCTGCCGCGCGTCCTCCAGCGCGTAGCGCAGCTCGTCCTCGGCGCCGTCGGGGATCCCGGTCGACAGGTAGCGCGGGGTGACCCCGAGCTGCTCGGCGAAGAACTCCATCGCCTCACCCGAGGGGTTCCGCCGGCCCGACTCGATCTGGCTGATGTAACTGACGGTGTACCGGGGCTTGGCCAGGGCGGTCATGGTCAGCCCGGCCTGCTCGCGAAGCGTTCGCATGCGCTCGGCCAAGTCCATGAGGCCGGAACTGTAACTCACCCGCTTAACGACGGGCGCCAGTGGCTTAACCACATGGTTTGTGACTCTACGTTAAGTCACGGGCCCTGCTCGAGCAGCCGGTCGAGCAGGGGGACCGCCTCGGCGAGCGCCTCCCGCTCCTCCTCGGACAGCCCGCCCAGCTTCTTGGCCAGGTACGCGGTCTTCCGCGAGCGGGACCGCTCGAGCAGGCGCGCGCCGTCTCTGGTCAGCCCCAGCCGGTACACGCGGCCGTCCTCGGGGTCCGCGTCGCGCGTCACCAGGCCCGCCTCGAGCAGGCGTCCCACGACGGCCGTGGCCGAGGGCGGCCGGACGCCTTCCGCGGCCGCGAGCTCGCCGATCGTCAGCGGCGCCGGAGCCCGATCGATCGTGGACAGGGCCGAGAGCATGGAGGGGGAGATCCCGGTATCGGCCTCCTTGCGGAGCCGCCGGGCCAGCCGGGTCACCGACAGGCGAACCCCCTGCGCCAGGTCCTGCGCGGAAGATACCATCACTTCGTTAAACTAAATAGTTTCTCGAACTATTTCAACCCCTGCTACCCAAGGCGGCCCCCGGGGGTTGTGCAGAATGGACGTATGCCTGCAACACGACAGGGCCAGTTCGCCGTCTTCCGAGAAGCCGAATCGGGATAGGGATGCCGAGGAAGCGGCGGGGGTGGGGGTGGCGCGGTGGTTTCGCCACGTTCCTCTTCGGCTTTGCCCTTCTGACGCATCTCGCGATCCGGGGACAACGTTCAGAGGACCATGCCGACTTCACTGCGGCCGTCTGGCTCTACACCGTATTGGCAGGCATCGCGGTGACGCTTGGGCTCTTGTTGTTCGAGGTTCGCACCCGAAAGCGGGACCGTCCGGCGCGAGGCTGGAGCTCCCTATCCTGGCGGCTGGCGGCGATCCCGATTGTCGTGGTGCTGGCCGGCATGTTCGGTCCCAATGCGTTTCTGGTCTTCCAGGGCGGGTTCGAGGGCCTCCTCCTGGCTTTGGGAGGCCTTGCCCTTCTGGACCTACCCAGGCGCAAAGGGGTCGCTGCTCCACAGCGGCGTGCAGCCTCGCGGCACGAGCAATCGCTCATCTCGCACCTGCTCTCCATCTATCCCGATGCCGAAGAGCTGCTTGAGCAGATCCATCTCGTTCGAGTCGTGGGTGATCCTGCATCTGGGTTGGAGCTCCATGTCCTTCCCTCGGCTCCGAAGGCCGACATCGCTGACGGGCCGGTCCCGGTTGCGGGTGTCGTTGTCGGTGCGGACGGCGGGTATGACGGCGAACTCTGGCTCAGAGTCGTCGACGGCCGGCTTGCAGAGCTGGAGGTCGACTGGGCGACTGAAGACCTTCCCGTGGCATGGCCACCGCTCGAGCGGATCCGACTGGAGACCGTTGATCCCGACGCCTGAGGCGCGGTACTTGTGTTCCTCCAGCCCGGGTGCCAAAGTCGGTCGGTGAGCGCCCACGTGCCTGGGCGAGCCCATCCCCCCGATCGACGAGTTGGTCCCGAGACGTCGCCCGCGCCCCCAGGACCAGGAGATTCCCATGGGCCCGGGCTCCCTTCCCGAGTCCGACGTCGGCCCGATCGCGTAGCGGGTGTTAACGTCACTCGACGGCCGGTGACGGCCGACAGGACTCGACCGTGAACGCCCCACACCGCACCGCCCCGGAAACGGCCATCCCTCGCGGCTCCCGCCGTTCGCTGCCCGCGGTCCTCGCCCTGGCCGCGTTGGTGGCGTCCTCGCTCTTCGCGTCTCCGGGCGCCGCGCAGGAGGGGAGCGGGGAGTGGACGGGCACGGCGCAGGTCGCGGCGACCGGCCACGGCGACGGTCCCTCCCGGTTCAGCGGCTCGTACCCGATGCAGCTGAGCTACATCCTCACGCGGGAGATCGCCGGCGGAAACTGGGGTGCGGAGTTCTGGACGGGGAATCTGTCCTCGCCGTCCATGAAGGTGTACGACGAGCCGGACGGCGTGCAGTTCCTCCCCGAGGGCATCACGGTGGCGGGGGACAACGCGTTCGCGAACGGCACCTGCAACGTCACCCTCGCGGTCCAGACCGAGACCGCCGTCGAGGGGACCGTGGCGTGCACCGGCCCCACCGCCGCCTCCTCGGTCCAGGGCGAGACCATGGACCTGACCGGCTCGTTCTCCGTGAAGCGGGAGGGGGCGGCCGGGGGCGGCGGATGCATCGTGGAGGGGACGGTCACCGATCGCGTGGGCGCCCCGGTCGCGGGCGCGCACCTCCGGCTGGACGACCCATCCCGGACCGCCGTCGAGGACGTCGCCACCGGCGCGGACGGCCGGTATCGCTTCGCCGCGCGGCCGACGGCGCTCATGAAGATCTCGGTCCTCGCCGAGGAGTACGCGCACGCGCCGGGCCGGTTCCAGCTCTTCGCTCCCGACGTCATCCCCGGGGTTCGAACCGACGTGGATCCGAGCGGGGGAGCCTCGTGCCGCCGGGACTTCCCGGTCGCGGCGCTCCCGGGCGGCTACCAGGCGTTCTCGGGTGTCGGCGCCTCGGCGCCGGACATCTTCGAGATCTACCAGGAGCTTCAGCAGGGCTGGGCCGCGACGAGCCGGTTCGACCACTCGGTCTCGGGCGCTCCCGGCCTTCCGCTGCGGGTGTTCGCCTGGTGCACTCCGGGCCGGATGCCGTTGGGGACGCGGTGTCCAGTCGGCAGGGTACCGGCGTGGTTCACCCAGGAAGCGGTCAGCGGGCGGCCGTACATCGCGATCCAGCCGGGCTTCAGCGCCATCGACCAGGGCGTCACCCCGGCCGAGACCGTCCATCACGAGTTCGGGCACTTCTATCTGTGGGCCGCCTTCGGCGCCTTGA
Source organism: Actinomycetota bacterium (assembly GCA_040904285.1). Classification (GTDB taxonomy): domain Bacteria; phylum Actinomycetota; class UBA4738; order UBA4738; family JBBDTT01; genus JBBDTT01. Next base: position 3,269 of record JBBDTT010000082.1, on the reverse strand, counting down.
GACACCATCCGGACAACACCAACCACGCCGGCTACTACAAGAACCCGAGCTCGGCCGACGCATGGACCGAGGGGTTCGCCACGTTCTTCGCGGAGATGGTCCGCAAGCACGTCGCGAAGGAGGGCTCGTCCCGGTTCGAGTCGAGCTCCGTCAAGCCGTGGGACCTCGCGGGCATCTCCGAGGAGCTCGCCGTCGTGGCCGCGCTGCTCGACCTCGAGGACGGAACCTCGGACTACGCGGCGGCACCGGGCAGCACCCGAACGCCGAAGGAGACGATCACCTTCGGCGATGGGGCGTTCACGGCACGGTTCGGCAACGACGTGCCCGTCGGCACCCCGTGGGTGGCGAGGGGGGTGGACCCCCCGAGCGGGTCGACCGCGGGAACGATCGTCGAACGTGACGGAGGGCGGGTCGCGATCGGCCGCGTCCCGGGCGCGAACCGGGTGAGAATCGAGGCCCGGATCGGCCTGGGATCCGCCGACGATGACCCGATCGACGGAGACCTGCCGGTGCTGTGGTCGGCGTTGTTCGACCACCGGTCCGAGGCGCCCCAGTCCAACGGGCACACGTTCGACGTGTTCGACGTGTACCTCGCGGCGGGCAGGGCCTACAACGGGGATCGCGACGGGGACGGGGCGGACGACGTGGACGAGGTGTTCATCTCCCACGGCCTGTTCGCCGACGTGGCCGGCGGGGTGAGCAACATCGCGTACGACGCCGGCGAGGACGTCGGCCTGACGAGCCACTTCGAGCGCGAGCTCGGACCGACGTTCAACCCGCGCCGGGCGCCGCCCGCCATCCCCGAGCTCGTCGCGTCGATCGACACGGGCGGCATCCAGGCGGCCGCCCTGGTTCAGGTCTCGTTCGACGCCCCGAACGAGGCGTCGAGCTTCTCGACGGTGGTGGCCCCGGGCGGGGACGGAACGTTCGATCTGGGCCTGCCGCCCCCCCGGGCGGGCGCGCAGGTGTCCGTGATCATGCTGGCCGACGGGTACGCGCCGGCGGTGGCCCTCGACATGCCCGCGCAGGAGTTCTGGCAGCAGGCCGACGCGTCGCCCGGCACGAGCTTCCTGAGCGCGCAGGTCGACCTCGTGAAGGCGGCGGAGTGGAAGTCCTGGGCCTTCACCGTCATCCTCGCCGCGATCGCCGCGGCCGTGTTGGCGACCCGGTTCGCCCGCCGCAACCGCGCCCGCCGCGCCCTGCTGGCGATTCCCCCGCCACCCGCGCCGACAGCCATGCCCCCGCCCCCTCCACCACCGGGAAGCCTTCCACCGGCACCGCCTCGGTAGGGCGAGCGCGCCCGACGGTCTACGAGTGCGAGACCCTCGACGAAGCATTCGGCGGTTCGCCAGAGACGCCCGCGCGCAGCGGGGTATGCTCGCGTCTCCGAGGGCTCCGCGAGGTCGGTGATGGGCGGTCCGGAAGGTTCCAGACGATTCCGGAGACGCCGTCGCGAACAGGGAGCCTTGAGCGACGACGGGGTGCATTCGCCGCTCCGGGGCGCCGTCGAGCGGCTGCGCGAGCATCCACACTCCCAGGGCGCGGACGCCCTCCGCGAGCTTGAGTCGATGGGGGCCGACGCGGTCGAGCCGTTGCTCGAGGCGCTGTCTCGAGGGATGCTCGACGAGCTGGAGATGGAGGCGGTCGAGATCCTGGGCCGGATCGGGGACCGGCGGGCGGCGGTGCCCCTCATCGAACGGGTGGGGGCGCACCCGCGGTTCGGCGAGGTGGGAGCGCGCGCCGTGCGGGCGCTCGGCGTCTCGGAACCCGAGCTCGAGGAGCTCATGGCCGCCGACCGGACCTGGCAGCAGCGCCAGGGCGCCGACTGGATCCTCGACCACTGGCGGCGCGAGACGGCGACGGCGGCGGGCGAGGGCGGGCACAGGGTCGAGCTCCCGGTTCCCGTGTCCGGGCTTCGCGCCATCCTCCTGGTCGTCGTCGGCGGGTCGGAGCTGGGGCCGCCACCGGAGGACATGGTGCTGGAGACGCTCGCATCGTGGAACCGCGCCCTGGCAACCGGGATCGCCGCCGAGCGGCCGAACGTTCGCCTCGGGGTGGCGACCGCCGAGACCTCAGAGGAGGGTGCGGGCAAGCTGACCGGGCTGCTCGAGGGCGAGTTGTCCGGCTGCGACCTGGTGATCCAGAGCGGCGCCTTCCAGGCCACGGCCGGATCGCGCGCCGGCTCCGGCCACATGATGCTCGGCACGTTCTTCCGGACGCCGGAGGCCCGAGCGAGCCGGATCACGAACGCCTCGTTCGAGGAGCTGACCCTCGTGTCGGCCCCTTCCTGACTCGCCCACGCGCCCGTAGGCTTCAGGGTCGTGAAGCCCGAGACCCTGTACACGAACGTCGGCGATGCCCAGGTCGCGTACCAGGTGTTCGGGGATGGCCCCGACCTCGTGTACTCGATCGGGTACTTCGTGAGCCACGTCGACCTGCTGTGGGAGCAGCCTGACTTCGCCCGCTTCCTTCAGCGGCTCGGCTCGTTCGCCCGCGTGACGATCTTCGACCGGCGGGGGACCGGGGCCTCCGATCCGCTCACGCAGAGCGGCGGGTCGTGGTGGGAGGACTGGGTCGACGATCTCGACGCCGTCCTCGCCGCGACGGGTGCCGAGCGGCCCAGCCTGATGGCGTCGACGGACGCGGGGCCGATGGCGATCGCGTTCGCCGCGACGTACCCGGAGCGGGTGGCGTCGCTGGTCCTGATGAACACCGGCGCCCGTAGCCTCCCCGCGCCGGATTACCCCCACGGGGTCCCGGAGGAGCACCGAGGGTTCGGTCGCTTCCTGGAGGAGGCATGGGGGAAGGAGGACGGGCCGTTGCCGGACGTGACGTGGCCCGCCCGCGCCGGCGACCCCGAGTACCGCCGCTGGATCGCGCAGGTGCAGCGCGCGATCATGACCCCCCGGCGCGCGGCGGCCCTGTGGGCGATGGAGATGGAGGTCGACGTTCGACGGGCGGTGCCGCTGATCCAGGCCCCCACGCTCGTGGTGAGCACCGACTTCCCGCTGATCCCGGTGGGCAACTCCGAGTACCTCGCGGAGCACATCGCGGGGGCCCGGCTCCTGATGCTCGAAGGCCGCGGCGCGTTCGGCTGGCTCGAGGACGCCGAACGTCTCCTGGAGGGCATCGAGGAGCTCGTGACGGGGGAGCACAAGCCGGTCGAGCCCGACCGCGTCCTGGCGACCGTACTGTTCACCGACATCGTCGGCTCGACCGAACGCGCGGCGGAGCTCGGCGACCGCCGGTGGCGGGAGCTGCTCGACCGG
>JBBDTT010000081.1:0-8254 GCA_040904285.1 Actinomycetota bacterium | reverse complement strand
GCTCCCGCCGCGGCGGCGACGATCACGGCGAGCCCGGCGGGCCGCGGTTCGCGGGCGATCAGGGCCCATCCCGCCGCCGCCGCGAGGACCGCCTGCAGCAGCGAGAGGGCCATCGCATCGTGCGGGGTACGGATGCCTCGATCCACGTGGGCTCGTCTCCGGGGGGCCGCGCGAAAGGCCTTCGATACAATGCGGGACCCCCGAACGAAAGGACCAGGGTGAAGGCCTACCCGCCCAAGGATATCCGCAACGTCGCGCTGGTCGGGCACGGGCACTCGGGCAAGACCACCCTCACCGAGGCGCTGCTGTTCGCCGCCGGCCATCTCACCCGGATGGGCAAGATCGAGGACGGCAACACCGTCAGCGACCACGAGCCCGAGGAGATCAAGAAGCAGATCAGCGTCTCTCTGGCCCTCGCACCCGTCGAGTGGGACGGCGTGAAGATCAACTTCCTCGACGCCCCCGGCTACGCCGACTTCATCGGCGACGTCAAGACGGCGCTTCGCGCCGCGGACGCCTGCCTGTTCGTGGTCTCGGCCGTGGACGGTGTCGAGGTCCAGCACGAGGTGATCTGGGAGCTGGCCGTCGAGGCGGGCCTCCCCCGGGCCTTCTTCGTCAACAAGCTCGATCGCGAGCGCGCCTCCTATCAGCGGACGCTCGACCAGCTGACCGCTTCGTTCGGGACCCAGGTCGCCCCGGTCCAGTTCCCGATCGGCGAGGAGCACGAGCTCGAGGGCGTCGTCGACCTGCTGAACCGCAAGGCCTACCGGTACCCCTCCGGCCCGAAAGGCGTGGAGGACGAGTGGCCCGACGACATCTCCGGCAAGGTGGAGCCCTACCGCGAGAAGCTGGTCGACGCGGTGGCGGTGGCCGACGACTCGCTCCTCGAGAAGTACCTCGAGGCGGGAGAGCTCGAGGCGGAGGAGGTCGTCAGCGGGGTGAAGGCCGGCTTCACCCAGGCGAGGCTCGCCCCCGTCCTGTGCGGCGCCGCCGCGGGAACCGTGGGGGTCGATCGCCTCGCCCGCTTCGTGGCGGACGTGTTCCCGTCGCCTCTCGACCGACCGCCCGCGGTCGTGGTCTCGAAGAGCGGCGAGGAGTCGGAACGGCCGCTGGACCCCTCGGGCCCGCTCACCGGCCTGGTCTTCAAGACGATCTCCGACCCGTACGTGGGCAAGATCAGCCTGGTCCGTGTGGCCTCGGGGACCCTTCGGCCCGACAGCAGTGTGCACAACGCCACGCAGAACCTCGAGGAACGCATCGGCCAGCTCTTCACGCTGCGCGGCAAGGAGCACGAGAGCGTCTCCGAGGTTCCGGCGGGTGACATCGCCGCGATCGCGAAGCTGGCCAAGACGACCACGGGAGACACCCTGACCGCCAAGGGCGACGACGCCCGGTTCCCCTCGATCGAGCTCCCCGAGCCGCTGTACGCCGTGGCCGTCGAGCCAAAGACCAAGGGCGACGAGGACAAGCTCTCCACGGCGCTGCACCGCTCCGTCGAGGAGGACCCCACCGTGCACGTGGAGCGGTCGGACGAGACACACCAGACCGTCCTGTACGGCATGGGTGAGGCCCACGTGGACGTCCTCCTCGAGCGCATGAAGCGCAAGTTCGGCGTCGAGGTCGCCACGCTGCCCGCGAAGATCGCCTACAAGGAAACGATCCGCGGATCTGGCAGGGGGCTGGGCCGCCACGTGAAGCAGTCGGGGGGCCACGGCCAGTACGGGGTCTGCCACATCGAGATCGAGCCGCTGCCGCGTGGAGGTGGCTTCGAGTACGTCGACAAGATCGTGGGGGGCGTCATCCCGCACCAGTACATCCCCTCGGTGGAGAAGGGGGTCGTGCGGGCCATGGCGGAGGGCGCCGTGAGCGGCAACCCGATGGTGGACGTGCGCTGCACGCTGTTCGACGGCAAGTTCCACCCGGTGGACTCCTCGGACATCGCCTTCCAGATCGCCGGGGCCCTGGCCCTGCGCGAGGCGGCGGAGGCGGCGGGCGTGGCCCTGCTCGAACCCATCGTCGACGCCGAGATCACGGTGCCGGACGAGTTCGCCGGCGACATCATGGGCGACCTCAACTCACGCCGCGGCCGCATCCAGGGTATGGGCGCCGGGACCCCCGGCAAGCAGGTCGTGAAGGCGAGCGTTCCCCAGGCCGAGATGGCCCGCTACGCGATCGACCTCCGCTCGATGACCCACGGACGAGGCGCATTCACGATGAAGGTCACGCACTACGAGGAGGTCCCCGCGCACCTCGCCGACAAGATCATCGAGGAGGCGAAGCGGGCGCGGGAGGAGGCGAAGGGCTGAGCCCGCCTCACGCGAACAGCGGCTTCAGCTTCGCGTAGGTCTCGTCGAGCATCTCGGGAAGGACCTTCGTGTCGCTCAGGACCGGCATGAAGTTGGTATCGCCTCCCCACCGGGGAACCACGTGGAAATGCAGATGGTCGGGGATACCCGCGCCCGCGACCCGCCCGAGGTTCATCCCGATGTTGAAGCCGTGCGGCTGGAACGCCTCCTTCAGGGCCTCGACCGACCGGCGCAGCAACCCGAACCCCTCGAGCCCCTCGTCGGCGCCGAGCGACTCCAGGTCGGCGGTGTGACGGTAGGGCGCGACCATGAGGTGGCCGGTGTTGTACGGATAGATGTTGAGGATCACGAAGGCGTCCCTCCCCCGGTGAAGGATGTAGGACCGGTCGTCCTGCTCGGGGTCGAGGTTGGGCGCCTCGCACAGGAAGCAGCTCTCGGCGCTGTCGGCTCCCTTGATGTACTCCATGCGCCAGGGGGTCCAGAGCCATTCCACGGGCTAGGCCTCGGGGACGGCCCGCTCGCGATCCTCTCGCACGGCCCGCTCGACGAACTCCTCGAACGCCACGCCGCGCGTCTCGTTGCCGTGACGGTCCCGGACGGACACGGTGCCGGCCTCGATCTCCTTGTCCCCCACGACCAGCGTGTACGGGATCTTCGTCAGCTGTGAGGCGCGGATCTTCTTCCCCATGGTCTCGTGGCTCTCGTCGACCTCCGGCCGCAGCCCGGCCTCGCGGAGCCTCGCGGCCAGCCCGTGCGCGTGCTCGCCGTGGCGGTCGGCGACCGGCACGACCCGGACCTGCTCGGGGGCGAGCCAGAGCGGGAACCAGCCCGCGTAGTGCTCGATCAGCACCCCGACGAAGCGCTCGACCGATCCGAGGATCGCCCGGTGGATCATCACCGGACGCTCGCGCGTGTTCTCCTCGGTCATGTACTCGAGCTCGAACCGTTCCGGCAGCGCGAAGTCGCACTGGATCGTCGTGAGCTGCCACAGGCGCCCGATGGCGTCGCGGAAGTGGAAGTCGACCTTGGGGCCGTAGAACGCCCCCTCCCCCTCGGCGACCGTGAAGGGGCGTCCGGCCCGCTCCAGGGCCGCGTGCAGCGCCTCGGTGGCCTTCGCCCACATGGCCTCGTCCCCGATGGCTTTCCCGGGCCGAGTCGACAGCGTGATCTCCGGCTCCCCCAGCCCGAAGTCGCGGTACAGCTCCAGGGTGAACTCGAAGACGCCGAGGAGCTCGTCCACCAGCTGATCGGGCCGGCAGAAGATGTGCGAGTCGTCCTGTGTCAGCCCGCGGACGCGAAGCAGTCCGTGCAGGACCCCTCCCCGCTCCATCCGGTACACGGTGCCGAGCTCGGACATCCGGATCGGTAGTTCCCGGTACGAGCGCGTCTGCGAGCCGTAGATCAGCACGTGGAACGGGCAGTTCATGGGCTTCACGTAGTAGGTGACGCCCTCCTCCTGCATCGGCGGGTACATGTTGTCGGCGTACTTCTCGAGGTGCCCCGAGGTCTCGAACAGCTCCGAACGGGCCAGGTGGGGACTGAACACCGGGACGTAGCGGTGCTTCAGGTGGAGATCGCGGACGTAGTCCTCGATCACCTTGCGGAAGATGCCCCCGCGGGGATGCCAGACGGCCAGCCCGGCGCCGATCTCCTCGGGGAACGAGAACAGGTCGAGGTCGCGGCCGAGCCGCCGATGGTCGCGCCGCTCCGCCTCTTCCAGCCGGTGCAGGTAGTCCTCGAGGTCCTGCGGGGTCGCCCAGGCCGTCCCGTAGATCCGCTGGAGCATCGGCCGGTGCTCGTCGCCCCGCCAGTAGGCGCCGGCCAGGGACGTGAGCCTGTACGCCCCCAGCCGGTTCGTGGCGGGGACGTGCGGACCGAGGCACAGGTCGCCCCAGCCGTCGTTGCGGTACACACTGACGGTCTCGCCCAGGGCCCCTTCCGACGCCTCGAGGGTCTCGATGATCTCCCGCTTGAAGTCCTGGTCGGCGAAGCGCTCGAGTGCCTCCTCGCGCGAGAGCTCCTCGCGCACGAAGGGCTGGGCCTCGCCGACGATCTCGGCCATGCGCGCTTCGATCCGGGGCAGATCCTCGGGGGTCACGGCCTGCGGCAGCGCGAAGTCGTAGTAGAAGCCGTCCTCGATCGGCGGCCCGATCGCGTACCTGGTCCCCGGGAACAGGTCGCACACGGCCTGGGCCATGACGTGGGCGGTCGAGTGCCGCAGGACGTACAGCCCCTCGGGCTCGGACGCCGAAACGAGCTCCAGGCTCGCGTCGGCGTCGATCGCCGTGCCCAGATCGACGAGCCGGCCGTCCAGCCGGGCACAGACCGCGTCGTCGGCCAGGAGGTCTCCCACCGGCGTCCCCGCCTGGACTTCGCGGATCTCGCCGTCCGCCAGCGTCACCTTCGGCATCAGCCCTCCGGCGCCTCTCGCTCGGTTCGCTCCAGCACCACGATCCGCCCCGACTCCGGATCCCACCCGATCACCACCGTCTCGATGCGGCTCGGGCAGCATCCGGGGTCGTCGGGAGCATAGAGCCCGGCCTCGAGGGTGACCCTCCTCGGCTCGACCGAGACCTGGCCGCCGCGCTGCGTGGAGCGCGTGAACTCGACCGCGAACGCCTCCGACGGCCACGACAGGACCCACAGGTCGAGCGGACCGAGCGCCGCTCCGTACGACTGCACGCCCACGACGAGCTCGGGCGTTCCGTCGTCGACGAAATCGACGAGCTCCAGGACGAGGACGCTCTGTCCGATCGTTCCGGCGGCCGCCAGGATCGGTCCGGGCCGGATGGCCGGATCCTCGTAGGCGCTCGCGTCGAAGACCTTCACCCACGCGCCCTCCGCGGGGTCCCACGCGAACGCGTCGAGGAAGGGCCGGGGGGGGAGGCTCGGATCCTGTGCCGGGGTCGTGGACAGCACCACGATCTCCTCCGGAGCCACACCGTTCAGGTCCCCGTACAGAACGGTGTCGGGGGTGGCGCCCTCGCGCAGGAGCGTGCCCACCGGCACGAGCTTGGGGTCGGGGACGTCGGGAGGCGGCGAGACCGAGCCCGTCGTCGGTCCCGCGCTCGGGGGGGTGTCGGGACCGTCGTCCGGACAGGCCGTGAGCCCCACCAGCGCCGCGGCCAAGAGGCAGAGGGCTCTCCGGCTCATGGCGCCGGATGCTCTCATGCGGCGGGGCCGGCTCGCGCGATGGTTCTGGCCGGGAGGTCAGTTGGTGACGCGCTTCGCGCCTTCCTTGACGTCCTCCGCGGCTTCCTTGACGTTGCCCCAGGCCTGCTTCGCCTTCCCCTTCACCTGGTCGCCAACGCCCTCGGCCTGCTGCGACTCATTGTCCGTCGCGTCGCCGAACGTCTCCTTGACCTTGCCCTTCGCCTCGTCAAAGGCGCCCTCGAGCTTGTCCTTGGTGCCGCCCATTGGGGTGGCCTCCTTTCGCGTGTTTCGCGTACTTCGCGTACGAGGGGTACCTACCCAGGGAGCGTGGCGGCTACCCCTGTGGTGGCCTGGACTGGTGGGCGCGGCAGGTTTTGAACCTGCGACCTCTTCGGTGTGAACGAAGCGCTCTCCCGCTGAGCTACGCGCCCGGGTGAGCCGAGAATAGCGGACGGCGGGGCGGGCCCGCGTCGCCCCGCCGTCCTCGACCGGGCACGAAGCCCGGACGCCTGTGTGTCCATCTGTACGCCCCGAACGGGGCGGGAGTTTGCCATCGGTCGAAGTTTCTGGCCAACCGGCTCGCTCCGACATGGCTATCGGCACGAACCGGGCGGAACCGTAGTCTCCGACGCGAGAATTCTCGCGAACGTTCCCGGTCTCAGCCAGGCTCGCACGTGCACGGCTTCGCGCCGCAACGCGGACACCCCGAGGCATAGCGCCCCATGGCGGCCTCCAGATCCACCCCGGTTACATTCGCGAGGGAGCCCAGCCAGGCGAGCACGTCCGAGAACTCGTGCCGGAGCGCCTCGGGATCGCCGTCCCGGATGGCGCGGGCCAGCTCCCCCACCTCCTCGACCATCCACCGGAACGTGCCGTCCGGGCCTCGAGCCCGGTCTCGATCCAGGAACGTGTCGCGAAGGGTTCCCTGCAGCTCCGAGATCCTCATGCCGCGCGAGTCTAGGTGGACCTCTCTAGGCTGATCCGGAACCACCGATAGGGAGGAGGCGGGGATGGCCCGACGAGGTCTGCAGGCGGCCCTTACCCTCCTGGGGCTGGTTGCGGTGGTGTTCGGCTCGCTCTCAGTGCTGTTCGGTGGCGAGCTGGTGCTCGGGGCCGGCACCGTGTCCCCCAGCCTCGACAGCGAGCTGCGGTACTACGCAGCGTGGTACGTCGCCGCCGGCGTGGTGGCGCTGCGAGCCGCACGGAGCGTCGAGACCGAGGGCAGGACGATCCGTGCTCTGAGCGCGGCCCTGTTCACCGGGGGATGCGGCTGGGTGATCTCGCTCATCGTGGTCGGCACGCCCCACCCCGTCTCCCTGTTGCTCATGGGCCCGGAGCTCGGACTCCCGATCCTTCTGGTGCTGTGGCAGGCCTCGCTCGCCCGGCGCAGGATTGGGTAGGCTGCCTGATCGTCGCATCGGACCCCTCCAAGGAGCGCACCGTGCAGCTGCAGCGCCGGGACCACACCGCCACCGAGGCATCGGATCCGGGCGTCCAGGCCTACGAGGAGCGGTGGGGCGCGTCTCGCCGGGTGATCCACCACCGACCCCACCTGTGGCGGGCGCTGGCGCCACGCACGAACGGTGGACGGGTCCTCGAGATCGGCCCGGGGCTGCGAACCACCGCGCCGGTACGCGGCTCGTTCTTCATCGAGACGTCCCCGACCGCGGCGCGGACGCTGAGACACAAGGGCGGGCGGGCCCTGCTGGCCGACGGCCTGGCCCTGCCGTTCCGCGATGGCAGCTTCCAGGCGGTCTTCGCGTTCGAGGTCCTGGAGCACGTCGACCAGGACGTGCGGATGCTGGGCCAGATGGCCAGGGTGCTCGCACCCGGTGGCCTCGCGGTGATCTCCGTCCCGGCGCACATGGACCGGTGGTCCGCCACCGACGTGTCCTGCCACCACGTGCGCCGCTACGAGCCCGACGAGCTCCTGGGAAAGCTTGCCGGCGCCGGCCTGATCCCCGAGGGCTACTCGGTCCGGCGGGGGGGCGGCCACCCGAAGCTGGCGGTGCTGGGCTCACGTCTGCTCGACGCGATCCCCCGGCTGTCGAACTGGTGGCTTCAGAACGTGGTGTTCACCGCGCAGAGCGCGTGGCACAAGCGGGCCGGCGTCGTGCGCTGGACGGATCCGCGCGAGCCGGTCGCGCCGACGGTCGGCGGCATGATGGTCCTGTGCCGCAGAGCGGGCGAAACTCCCTCCTGACGTGGGATTTCGCGGGGCGCTGGAAGACCTGACCGTCGACCGACGTCGCACACGCTGCCGCCGCCTATACTCCCGTGCCGTGCTGCGCACCTTGCGGATCGTCTCGATTGCCGCGGTTGCGTCCCTCGTCGCCGTCGTCTCGCAGCCCATCCCCGCGCTCGGGGCGTATCCCGGCCGTAACGGCAAGATCGCGTTCGTCTCGATGCGCGACGGGGTCGAGCAGGTCTACGTGATGAAGGCCACCGGTGCCGAACAGACGAACCTCACGAACGACACGACCATCCGCGACATCCTGCCGGTATGGTCGCCCGACGGAGCGAACCTCCTGGTGACGCGGAAGCTGCCCGACACTTCGTTCGATATCTGGTCCGTGAACGCGCGGACGGGGACTGCCACGCAGTTGACGTCGGACCGGGCGCCGGACATCCGGGCGACCTGGTCTCCCGACGGTGCGCGGTTCGCGTTCGCATCGGGACGTGGCGGCACGGACTCGGAGATCCTCGTCGCCGATACGTCCGGGGTCGAGCAAAACGTCGTCGTCCTCACCGACAACGGCACGACCGACGCCCAGCCGGCGTGGTCGCCGCTGGGC
>JBBDTT010000080.1:0-8265 GCA_040904285.1 Actinomycetota bacterium | reverse complement strand
AGCTCGGCGAGCGCCTGCGCGACGCCGTCCTCTCCAAGGACCATCCCGTTGTCGACGCGCGGGCCGAGGCCTTGGTGTTCGCGGCGAGCCGGGCCCAGCACGTGGTCGGGGTGATCCGTCCAGCCCTCGCCGAGGGCCACGTCGTCCTGTGCGACCGCTACGTGGACTCCTCGCTGGCGTACCAGGGCGTGGCCCGGGGCCTGGGCGAGCAGGACATCCTGCAGCTGAACGCCTGGGCCACCCAGGGGCTGTTCCCCGACCTCGTCGTGCTGCTCCACGTGGAGCCCGAGGTGGGCCTCTCGCGCAAGCCGGAGGAGGGCGACCGGTTCGAGTCGGAGGACGAGACCTTCCACGCCAAGGTCGCCGACGCGTACCTCCACCTGGCCGAGGAACACCCTGAGCGGTTCGCGGTCATCGACGCCAGCGCCTCGCCCGACGTCGTCCACGAGCGGGTGCGCGAGGCGATCCAGACGCTGCTCGCGGAGACCGACGCGGACGCCGAGGCGGACGCCCCCTCCGGCGAGGACTCCAGGCGGATGATGCGCCGCCGGAGGAACAAGACGTGACCGCCGTCCTGCGCGAGGTGCCCTCCCAGGACGAGGCGATCGGGTTCCTGGAGCTCGCGGCCGCGAAGCCGCACCACGCGTACCTGTTCGCCGGCCCCGAGGGGTCGGGCAAGCAGCTCGCCGCGCGGGCCTTCGTCGCCGCGCTGGTCTGCGCCGAGGCGGGCTGCGGCGAGTGCCGGGCCTGCCGTCTGGCGATGGACGAGCGCCACCCGAACGTCAGCGTCCTGGAGCCCGAGGGCCGCGACATCCGCGTCGACGCGATCCGGGAGCGGGTGTGGACCCCTGCGCACCGCACCGCGCCCGAGCCCGGGCGAAAGGTCTTCGTCATCCGCGAGGCGGACCGGCTGAACCCGGCCGCGGCCGACGTGCTGCTGAAGGTCCTCGAGGAGCCGCCGGCCGAGACGGTCCTGGTCCTGCTCTCGGCCCGGCCCGAGGAGCTCCCCGAGACCATCCGCAGCCGCTGTCACACCGTCACGTTCCACCCACTGCCCGAGGCGTTCGTGGTCGAGGCCCTCGAGAAGGAGGGTGTGAGCCACGAGCGGGCCGTCCTCGCCGCCAGGCTGGCCGGCTCGAACATGGGCCGAGCCCGGCGCCTCGCCCGGGACCGGGGCGGGCTCGCCTTCCGGTCCGCGGCGCTGCAGGCCTCCCTCGAGGCCGCCGCGACCCCCGCGGGGGCCCTCGTCGCCGCGGAGACCCTCCTGTCCGGGACGGCGGCGTACCGCAAGGGGCTCAAGGAGGAGATGGCCCAGGAGCTCGAGCCGTGGACCAACCCCGAGACCGGCCGCATCGAGGAGTCCCAGGTGACGGTCGTCAAGCGGATCCAGGAGAAGTACCACCGCCGGGACCGCCGGGCCGAGCGGGAGTTCCTCGACTGGTCGCTCCTCGCCCTGCAGGCCTGGTACCGAGACGTGCTCGCCGTGCGCAGCGGCGTCGAGGCCGGCCAGCTCATCAACGTGGACCTCGCCGAGGACGTCGCCAGCCACGCGCGCACGAAGACCGCCGCCGAGGTGGCCCGGGCCATGGAGGCCCTCGAGGACGCGCGCGCCGCGCTGGCCGACGAGACCAATCTGAACCCCCGCCTGATCCTCGAGGAGGCGTTCCTCCGCCTGGCCGGCGCCGATCGGTAGCCGCCGGGACCCCCTGCAACCTTGCTTCGTTAACTTGCCTTCTTGACGCAGAGAGCCGTTGGCTTTAACGTTGCGGCTGCCCGTAGTCCTGACTCGATCGATCTTGTGCCGCCTTGGCCGCCGATCGATCCAGTACGAAGGAGTGAAGGATGCGCCCGACGCCCCTGTCTTGGACGATCTCGTCCCGTACCTCTCAACCATCGCCGCTCAGGCTGCTGGCCCTGATGATCCTGCTAGTGATTTCTCTCGGTTCGCCGGGGACTTCCCGAGCGCTCGCCGATGAGGCGCCTTCGTATCCACCCACGGGAGAGGTCGCAGCTGTCGCCAGCGCGTTGGGCCTCACTCCCGAAGAGGCCGATCGGGCTCTAGAGCTAACCGCCGATGTGGAGGCACTGGGTTACGCCGCCCAGGCTGCGTATCCGGACACCTTCGGAGGAATTTGGCGTGACAACACTCAGGGAGGGAGGGTCAAGCTGGCCTTTACGAGTGGTGCCTCCGAGAAGGCGGCTGACCTGGCGGAGGGCTTTCCGGTGCCGACGTTGGTGGATGGAGTAACTGTCGCCTCTTCGTATGCGGCCTTATCCACGGTGGTCGACGATGTAACCGGCGACTTTGAAGAATTGCGCACCGAGGGGATTCCGTTGACCCAGGTAATGGTTGACGTCACCACGAACCGCGTCGAGGTTGGTCTAGCGCACCTGGATTCATCTGCCGAAGCGTTCATGACTGCGCGCTACGGGAGTGAACTCTCCTTCGTTCCGACCGGGGAGTTGGTACCGGCTGCCTGCACGCGAACGTCATGCACTGGGGCAAAGCTGCGGGCGGGACTCAAGCTCGAGTTCCCCGAGTCAGGGCTCTCCTACTGCACTGCAGCGTTTCCGACCTATGCATACTGGGCCGGAAGCGATCCCACCGGTATCCTCACGGCTGGTCATTGTGGCGGCGACACGGGTGATCTTGGCGTCGAGGAGGTCGTCACCCACGGATCAATTATTCTTGGCAATGTGGCGGATGTCCAAACCTCCGGGAAGGTTGATGCTGCATGGATTGACCGAAGCTCGCTCTACCCGCAGACGATCTCGAATTGGGTGTGGGAGGAGTACAACTACTTCTATCCGATCACAAGCAAGGCCGGCTCAGGAGGCGGCACAATCGGTGATCCGATCTGTCACTCGGGTGTGCGCCGAGGGTGGAGGTGTGGCCAGATCACTGGCAACCACGTCAACATGACGATCAGAGGTCTCGGCGCCTTCACCGACATGAAGCAGGACAACATCTGCTCCGGACCCGGAGATAGCGGAGCGCCGGTGTATGCAAACTACAGAGCCCACGGGATTGTGAATGCAACGAACGCGATCATCGATGATGCGGGCAACTATCGCTGCTCGGACAACGACCCGCACCCTGTGCCACCGCGAACCACCTATAGCGGGATCTACAACATTCAGATCGCGTTGAACGTGACCGTGAAGACGACGCCATGAGTCCTCACGTCCGATCCCTTCGGTTCGACCTGGATATCAGGTACGGAGACGCTCCGTTGGGAACTCGTGTAACTCTCAGAACGTCCTAAGACAACATGGAGGACGAGAGGCAGTACGATGGCCGGGCCGCGGAGTCGGCCCCCATCCGACGCCGACGCCGCTCGAAGGTACTCATCTTCAGCACCTCGCTTGTGGGCCTGTTGCTTGTGGCACTGCTGGTGGCATCGACTGTCCGGTCCACTGGACAGGTGCCCTGGCAGCTCGTTCGCGTTTCGGACGATGGGCGGACCCTCGTTGTGCGATTTCCCCTCAGCGGCTGCAGGGACTTCTCGCACTTTGAAAGATCAGAAACCCGGGATACGGTCTCGGTCAGCGTGTTCGTCTCGCGCACCGTCACGGATGCCATTCGACCGGACTGTCCTGCAGAGGCTCGTTACCTCCTGCGTGACATCGTCCTGACAGCGCCGCTAGCCGATCGCTTTCTGATCGGCTGTCTGGCTGGGGGTGACACGGGAGGCCCGTCGGACTTTGAAAACGAGTCGTGCCGAGACACCAACCGACAGATATGAGTCTCTGCTGGCTCACATGGGTGCGGCGACTGGTGCTTCCACGCTTGTCATAGGCCCTGCACTGGGGCGACCTGGCTCCTCGATCCCTAATGGCCCTGGAGCGGTCAAGGGAAGAGACTGCTCTCCGAGCCACCGGCGGGTGAGCACTGCTGAGCCCAGGACGTCACAGCCCTAGAGCTAGATCGTGCCCCCGTCGGGCGGCGAGGAGCCGACGGCTGGCGGGAAGTCGTGCCAATCGAGCACTGATCCATTAGGACGCCGCGCACTCCTCCAGGCTCGAGGTCGTCGATGCGGAAGGGGGAGGAGTGATCTTTGTCGGGATCGACTGGGCCGAAGCGCATCACGACGTGTGCGTCGTGGACGTCGACGGCCGGGTGTTGGCGAAAGGGCGGATTCCGGACGGGGTGGAGGGTGTGGGCCGGCTGCACGCGATGGTGGGTGCCCATGCCGAGGACCCGTCACAGGTCGTGGTCGGGATCGAGATCGGCCGGGGCCTGCTGGTGGGTGCGCTGGTGGCCACCGGCTACGCGGTGCACGCCATCAATCCGCTGTCGGTGGACCGCTACCGGGATCGCCACCGGACCTCGGGGGCGAAGTCGGACCCGGGCGATGCGAAGGTCCTGGCGGACCTCGTGCGGACGGACCGCCATCTGCACCGGCTCCTGGCCGGCGACACGGAGCTGGCCGAAGCGGTGAAGGTGTTGGCCCGGGCCCACCAGGGCCTGATCTGGTCCCGGCAACGCCACCTGAACCAGCTCCGCAACGCCCTGCGGGAGTTCTATCCCGCAGCCCTGGAGGCCTTCGGCACCGATCGGTAGGTAGAGAGAAGGGTCGCAGGCCCCGGTGGGCGAATCTCGCTCGAAGATGCGATCGAGGCCGGTTCTCGCGCTGCTCCTGGGCGCGGCCCTGAGCGTCGGGCTCGGCGTTCCGCCGGCCGCCGCCCACGACCGTGAACCGCCCTGGGTAGCCCTTCGCGCCGAGGGGGGACGACAGGACCCTCAGGGCGTGTGGATGCAGTGGGCCACCCGGCAGGGACGCGACTGCGTGGTGCTCGAGGGCGACGGACCCCGGCGGTACCCACCGGGGCTGAGCGTCCCCCCCGGCTCCAATCAGGCGACGATCACGTTTGCCACCCGGGTGCGGCCGTCCGAGCTCGAGATCGTGGCTCGCTCGATCGATCCGACCCTGGTCCAGGCCCAGCCCGGCGAGGCCCTCCCGTTTCGCCTTCAGCCCACCAGGCGCAAGGGCAGAATCGTCGCGTGGCGCGCCCTGATCGAGCCGATGGTGTTGCCCGACGCCTACCTCGACGTGGTGGTCGGGTGGAGGAACGCCCCGCCCTGTGAAGGAGCGAGCCGGATGCTCCTGCTGTTCCACCTCGGAGTCAGCCCTGCGTCGCCACTCGCGATGGCTACAATCCGCGCGTGAGGACCAACGCGCCGCGGCTCATCACCATGGCGCTGGCGATCGTCCTCACGATCGCCGGACTGCACCTCACCGGCACGATCGAGATCGGCTTCGTCGGCGATCTGCTCGATCAGGTCGGGTTCGGCGACCTCGGCAAGGACGAGGGATTCATCGCCCT
This sequence comes from Actinomycetota bacterium, assembly GCA_040904285.1. Classification (GTDB taxonomy): domain Bacteria; phylum Actinomycetota; class UBA4738; order UBA4738; family JBBDTT01; genus JBBDTT01. The sequence continues at coordinate 2,937 of JBBDTT010000080.1, read as the reverse complement.
GCTCGCCTCGCCGGTCCTGCTCATCGCCGCGTCGTTCCTCCCGAACCTGTAATGGCCTGGGGACCGAACCGCGCGCCCAAGGTGGCCACGATCGGCGCCGCCGCGATCCTGTGCATCCTCGGCGCGATCGGCACGTTCGGCGGTGCGTTCGAGGCGGCCGGCGTGTGGCTGTTCGTCTCTGCGACGATCGTGCTGATCATCGGGGTGCTGTTCAAGGGCGTGTAACCGGCCTCTATCCCCGCGGCATCATCAGCTGGGCGAACCGCTGGGCGAGACCTACGTCGGCCATCATCGCCTGGCCCATCCGGTGGGAGATCATCGAGAACTGCTGGACGTCGATCCCGTACTTCGCCAGCACCTCGGGTGTCGGTCCGCCGGACCGGATCATGTCGGCGTACTGCTCGAGCGAGACCTCCGGGGCCGTGATCCCGGCCTCCACCATGGCCGCCTGATAGAGGTCGTTGTAGGTGATCGCCAGCGAAGGGTCGGCGGTGAGCTTCGCCTGCCACGCCTGGCCCAGGGCGGCCACCCTCCCGGGCCCGACGCCGAACGGCGCCGCGACCGAGTCCCACTCCGACTCGTCCGCGCCGTGGAGCGCGACGGCCAGCCGGGCGTACTGCTCGAGGGTGAGGCCCTCGACGGTCTCGTCCACGACGGCAGGCTACCGTGGAAATGCAACCGGCCCCTCCCGAGGGGCGCACCGGGAGGGACCGGAGTCTGCGGCCGGCTCCTCCCACAGGGGTGCGGTGGGAGGGGCCGCCGAAGCCTTGGGTCAGGACACGGCCACCGCCATGCGAGCCGCGCGCCGCGTCGCCGGGTGGCGCCGGCGCGCGAGCTGCTCCAGCACCAGCTCGGCCAGGTTCTCCATGCCCGTGTAGACGACGCTTCGCCAGGTGGATCCGGCGAGGATCTCGACGGAGCCCGACGGGGACAGCTGCACGACGAGCGCGTCGGGGCGCACGACCTGTCGCGACACGATCACGGCGTCGAGGTCGGCGGTGCGAGCCTGGACCCGGCCGGCGGGGCCGGAGGGGAGCAGGATGGCCTCCACGCGGGAGTCCTGGGAGAGCGCGGCGTGGATCGCCGAGGCGGCCATGAAGGGGTCCACACCGATCCCCACGCGCGGTCGTGATTCCATGCAGTGAAGGTAGGTTCCGGGGCCTCGCGCGCCATCGGCGCGGCCCCGTAAGTTGGACTACCGGTTCGGCGCGGCCCCCTCTACGTATGGATGCGTAGAGGGGGGATCAGCCCTCGGCGGCCTCGGCGCCGATCGTCACCACGCCGGCGCGGACGGCGAACGCCACGGCCTCGAGCCGGGAGTGGACCCCGAGCTTGTTCAGGATGTTCTGGACGTGGGTCTGCACGGTGCGGATCGACAGGTGCAGGGCCCGCGCGATCTCCTCGTTGCGCAGGCCCTGGGCGACCAGCTGGAGGATCTCGCGCTCGCGGGCGGTGAGCTGATCGGTGAGCATCGTCGTTCCACGCTTGGCCTCGCGCTCCTCGGCGGCGCGGCGCAGGAGGCGCGACAGCAGAGCGGGATCGATGAGGGGTTCGCCCGCTGCGGCGGCGCGAACCGCGTCGATGGCCTCCTCGACCGCCTCGGTCTTGTCCAGGAAGCCGCACGCGCCGGCCTCGACGGCCTCCACCAGCAGCCGGTCCTGGCCGAGCCCGGACACGATCACCACCTGGGTCTCCGGCGACTCGCGCTTGATGCGGCGCGTCGCCTCGAGCCCGTTGAGCGGTCCGCGGAGCTGCACATCCATCAGGATCACGTCGGGGTGATGCTCCACGCACAGCGCCACGGCGTCCTCGGCCGTGTCCACGGGCGGCGCCACCAGTTCCAGGTCCGGTTCGCCCGCGACGACCAAGGCGAGGGCGTCGGCGAGCATCCGGTGGTCCTCGCAGATCGCCAGGCGGATCGTCACGCGGGGCGGTCTCCGGCTTCGGACACCGGAGGGGCGTCGGGTGTCCCGTCCCCCAGGCGGACGTGGAATGCGGCACCGCCGCCCTGGCGGGCGTCGACCCAGGCGGTGCCCCCGTGCAGTTCGGCGAAGGCGCGAACCAGCGAGAGCCCAATGCCCAGGCCGGGCGCCGTGATGGGGTCGGCACCGCCCCGGTTGAAGGGTTCGAAGACCTTCTCGCGCAGGGCCTCCGGGACGCCCTCTCCGGCGTCCTCGACGATCAGCCGGACGCCGTCCGGCTCGTCGAGGACCCGGACCCAGATCGGGGTGTCCGGCGGCGAGTACTTTGCCGCGTTGGACAGGAGGTTCTCGACGATGCGTTCGAGCTTCGACGCGTCGATCGACATCGGCCGCGGCGCGGCCTCGATCTCGACGGTGCGCCCCGCCGCGTTCTCGGATTCCGCGACGACGCGGCGGACCACCTCGGACACGTCGAGATGGGTTCGCTGGGGGGCGAGGATGCCCAAGACCAGGCGGTCGAGGTCGAGCAGGTCGTCGATCAGGCGGTTCATCGTGCGCGCGGTGTTGGCCAGCCGGTGCAGGAGGTCCCGGCGCTGCTCCAGCGACAAGCGGGGGTTCTCTCGGGCCAGGTCACGGTCCAGATCGCGGGCCAGGAGCACCGAGATGCCCCGCATCGCGCCGAGGGGCGTCCGCAGCTCGTGCGAGACACCCTGCAGGAACGTGTTCTTGATCCGGTCCAGCGCCCGGAGCTCCTGCTCGCTGCGGCGAAGGGCGTCCTCGGCCTGCCGGCGGCGGACCAGCAAGCCGAGCTGCCCGGCGACGCCCGAGACCAGATGCAGCATCCGCTTGTCCTTGGCCTCGCGGGCGTCCAGGAAGAACTCGAGGACCGCCACGGCCTCGTCGCCGGCCAGGACCGGCACGGCCAGGGCGCTCCGGAAGCCCGCCTCGCGCGCCTCGGGGGCCCGGCTGAACTTCGGGTCGGTGGCGATGTCCTCGACCCACATCGGCTTGCGCG
>JBBDTT010000079.1:0-8297 GCA_040904285.1 Actinomycetota bacterium | reverse complement strand
GAAGATGGACCTCCTCGGCGTCGAGGAGGAGATGGTTCGCCGGTACGTGAACCAGGGGTTCTCGGGTGGGGAGAAGAAGCGCAACGAGATCCTGCAGCTGGCCGTCCTCGAGCCCCAGATCGCGATCCTGGACGAAACCGACTCGGGGCTCGACATCGACGCCCTGAAGGCCGTCGCCGGTGGGGTCGCGCAGCTGATCGGACCCGACCTGGGGGTCTTGATCATCACCCATTACCAGCGGATCCTGAACTACATCACCCCCAACTTCGTCCACGTGCTGATGGACGGCCGGATCGTGAAGGAGGGCGGCCCCGAGCTCGCCCAGGAGCTCGAGAAGGTCGGCTACGAGGGGTTCCGGGCCGAGGTCGGCCTGGCCGAGCAGGAGGAGGAGCCGGCGAAGTGAGCTCCGGGTTCGACCCCCACGTCGTCCGCAAGGACTTCCCCATCCTCGAGCGGGTGATCGACGGCAAGCCCCTCGTCTACCTGGACAACGCGGCCACCACCCAGAAGCCGCGGCAGGTCATCGAGGCGATCACCGACTACTACGAGCACCACAACGCGAACGTGCACCGGGGCATCCACGTCCTGGCCGAGGAGGCCACGGCCGCGTTCGAGGGCGCGCGCCAGACGATCGCCGGCTTCCTCGGCGCGACCTCCACCCGCGAGATCGTCTACACGCGGGGGACCACCGAGGCCATCAATCTGGTCGCCTACGCGTGGGGCCGTGCCTTCCTCAAGGAGGGCGACGAGATCGTCCTGACCCAGCTCGAGCACCACTCGAACCTGATCCCGTGGCAGCTGTGCGCCCAGGCAACGGGCGCCGAGCTGAGGTACATCCCCGTGCGCCAGGACGACGGCCTGCTCGACGTCGGCGCGCTGGACGAGCTCCTGACCGACCGGACGAAGCTCGTCGCGGTGAGCGGGATGTCGAACACGCTCGGGACGATCCCGCCGGTTTCCAGGATCGCGGAGGCCGCCCACGCGGTCGGGGCCCTCGTGCTGGTCGACGGCGCGCAGCTCGTCCCGCACGCGCCGGTGGACGTGTCGTCGCTCGGCGCGGACTTCCTCGCGTTCAGCGGCCACAAGATGCTCGGGCCGACCGCGTCGGGCGGCCTGTGGGCGCGGGCCGAGCTCCTCGAGGCGATGCCGCCGTTCATGGGCGGCGGCGAGATGATCCGCGACGTCCAGTGGGACAGCGCGACGTGGAACGAACTCCCCTGGAAGTTCGAGGCGGGCACCATGAACATCGCCCAGGAGATCGGCCTGGCCGCGGCCATCGACTACCTGCAGGCCCTCGGGATGGACGCCGTCCGCGCGCACGAACGCGAGCTGACCGGCTACGCGATCGAGCGCCTGACCGAGGTCGGCGCGTCGATCGTCGGGCCCACCGACCTCGACCTGCGCGGAGGTGCCGTGTCCTTCACGTTCGGCGAGGTCCACCCGCACGACCTGTCGGCCGTCGTGGACGCCGAGGGCGTGGCCATCCGGGCCGGCCACCACTGCACGCAGCCGCTGCACCGGCTCCTCGGCCTGGCGGCGACGGCGCGCGCCTCGTTCTACGTGTACAACACGCGGGAGGACGTCGACGTCCTCGTGGACGCGCTCGGCACGGCGGAGGGGATGTTCGCATGAGCCTCGACGACCTCTACAAGGAGGTCATCCTCGACCACTACAAGAACCCGCGGAACAAGCGCGGCCTGGGCGACGGCGCCGTCTCGTGCCATCGCAACAACCCACTGTGCGGGGACGAGATCACCATCCACGCGCGGCTCGACGACGGCCGGGTCGCGGAGATCGCCTTCGAGGGCACGGGGTGCTCGATCAGCCAGGCCAGCGCCTCGATGCTCACCGAGGCGGTGAGCGGCAAGCCGATCGACGACGCCGAGGCCATCGCGGTAGGTTTCCGCGGCATGATGGAGGGCGCGGTCGAACCGGACGAGGACGCCCTGGGCGATCTCGTGGCGCTGCAGGGCGTCGCCAAGTACCCCGTGCGCATCAAGTGCGCGGTGCTGGCGTGGGACGTGCTCCAGGAAGCCCTCGCCGAGGCGAACGGCAGCGCCTCGGCCGCCGCCGCACACTAGAGGTGGCCGCACTCCCGAGGGAGCAGGTGGCCGGGCTCGTGGACGCGGCTCGGACCCTGGTCGAGGCCGGCGAGGACATGACGTTCTCCACCGGTGCGCTCATCTCGTTCACCCGCGGCCTCGCGGAGCTCAAGGCCGCGATCGAGAGGCCGATCCGGAGCCAGGCCCAGCTGGCGGCGCTGGTGGCCGCGGCCAACCGGGTCATCGACGGCGCCTCGACCGACGCGCTGATCAAGGCCCGCCGCGGCTCCAGCTTCGTCGGCCACCTCCGGGCGCTGCGCTACGCCCTGCGCGAACTCGACACCTGACCAGGCGGCTCAGGCGCCGACGGAGGGCTCGGGGCGGCTTCCGAGCTCGCGGTCGATCAGGAGCAGGGCGCCGCGGTTGTCGCCGACCATCTTCAGCGTCTCGACCAGGCGCATGACCTCGGCTTCCTCCTCGACCTGCTCGGTCACGAAGGTCTGCATGAACGTCATCGTCGCCCAGTCCTTCTGGTTGGCCGCAAGCTCGTAGAGGTCGTTGACCTCGCCGGTAACCGTCTGCTCGTTCTCGAGCGCGGCCTGGAAGGCGTCGATCACGGTCTTGAAGCCGGTCTTGGGAGCGTCGATCGCGCCGAGCGTCACCGTGCCCCCGCGGTCGTTGATGAAGGTGAAGAACCGCATCATGTGGATGAGCTCCTCGCGCATCTGCATGTGGAACCAGTGCGCGGTGCCGGGCAGGTTCATGGAGGCCGCGAACGCGGCCATCGACAGGTACTGGTAGCCGGCCTGCATCTCGTTGCGCAGGTGCTCGTTGAGGGCGGTTTCGATCTTCTTCTCCATCGATGGGCCTCCTGTTCGGGTCGCGTGGAAGCATAGGTCGGTCCGGGTACGCTACGCCGATGCCGAAGGTCAAGCCGAGCCTGGACTGGCTGCTCGTCCTGGCCCCCGTGTCGTGGCTGGGGGAGTTCGTGCTCCACAACGAGCTCCTGACGTTCCTCACCGCGGCCGGCGCGATCCTGCCCCTCGCCGGACTGATCGGGCGCTCCACCGAGCAGCTCGCCCTGCATGCCGGCCCCCGCCTGGGCGGGCTCCTCAACGCCACGTTCGGCAACGTCGCCGAGCTGGTCATCGCGTTCTTCCTGATCCTCGAGAACGAGCTCGAGATCGTGAAGGCCTCGCTTACCGGCTCGATCCTGGGGAACCTGCTTCTCGTGCTGGGGCTGTCGTTCCTTTTCGGCGGCCTGCGGCACCAGGAGCAGTCCTTCAACGCGCAGGCCGCCGGCGTGCACGCCTCGTCACTGACGCTGGCCGTCATCGGACTGCTGATGCCGGCGCTGTTCGTGCTGACCACCGACACCCGGGTCTTCCTGGAGCGGGAGGTGGTGAGCGCCACGGTGGCCGTCGTGCTGATGGCGCTCTACGCGGGGGCGCTGATCTTCATGCTGCGAACCCACCAGCACCTGTTCCGCACGCCCACCGCCGAGGAGCATCCGGAGTGGTCCAAGCGCAAGGCGATCGGGATGCTCGTGGCCGCGACGGGGTTCGTCGCGTTCCAGTCGGAGATCCTGGTCGGTTCGCTGGAGCCGGCCCTGGAGTCGCTCGGCATGTCGAAGTTTTTCGTCGGCCTGATCGTGGTGCCGATCATCGGCAACGCGGCCGAGCACGCCTCCGCGGTCACGTTCGCGATACGCAACCAGGTCGACGTGACCCTCGAGATCGCCATCGGGTCCTCGACGCAGATCGCGCTGTTCGTCGCTCCGCTGCTGGTGTTCGTGAGCCTGCTCGTCGGCAACCCGATGGACTTCATCTTCTCGACCTTCGAGGTCGCGGCCGTGGGCATGGCGACTCTGATCGTGGCCCTCATCTCCAGCGACGGGAAGAGCAACTGGCTCGAGGGCCTCCAGCTCGTCGGCGCGTACGTGATCATGGCGATCTCGTTCTTTTTCGTCCGGACGCTCGTCTAGGGTCGGGCCGTGCTCGAGCGGATCCGCGCCTTCTTTCGCTGGTTGTTCCTGGCGATCATCGGCGCGGCGATCTTCGGCTCGGTCTGGTTCGGGCCCGAGATCGCGAACCTGGGCAAGAACTACTCCTTCCCGCACGTCCGCATCGACGCGACCGTCCATCAGGACGGCTCGATGTCGGTCGTCGAGCGGCGGACGTTCGACTTCCGCCGTTCGTTCTCGTTCGCGTTCTTCACGCTGCAGCATCGGCTGGCCGGCGACGTCACCGATTTCTCGATCCGTGACGAGGCGGGCGTGTACTGGCCGGTCGAGGCCATCGGGTTCGACCGCACGTCGCACTACATGGAGATCGAGGATGGGCCCTCGGAGTTCAAGGCGACGTGGCACTTCGACATCAGCGATGAGGTCCGGACGTTCGAGATCCGCTACACCCGACGGTGCGCGGTGGAGCTGCTGGGGGACCGGGCGTACCTCAACTGGAAGGCCATCGGGGAGACCTGGGAGAAGGTCACCCGCCGGGCGGACGTCACCGTTCATCTCCCCGGACGCCCCGCTCTGCCACAGCTCGGGAACGCGCGTCCGGCCGAGCCGTGCCGGCCGGGGAACGAGCCGGGGGCGGGGGGGCGAACACAGACGGCGCCCCTCGAGCCGGGCGAGGTCCAGGTGTTCTCGCACGGCCCGCTGCAGGGGGGGCACGGCCTCGCCGGCCCGAACACGGCGACCGGGTTCGTCACCGACCTTCAGCCGCTCCAGTTCTACGAGATGGGCGTGCTCTTCCCGGCGGAGGCGGTGCCGTTCCTCGGTCCGCCCGCGGCCCCCGTGGTCGGTCCGGATGCGCCGGACACGGTCACCTCGGCCGATGAGGTGCTGGCGATCGAGCGGCGGCTGGCGGCCGAGGCGAACGCCCAGCGAGCCCGGAACGACCTCCTCGACGTCCTGTGGCAGGTCGCGGGATGGTCGCTGGTGCCGTTCCTGGTCGCGATGGTGATCTGGTCGTTCCGGCGGGACCGCGTGCCCGACGTGCCGCGCACGCTGCAGGAGCCCCCCGAGCAGATCCATCCCGCCGAGCTCGCGCTGCTGTGGTCGGCCTACCGGGGTCACTTCGCGCCGAAGGACGCGTACCGGGCCCAGCTCCTGCACCTGGCGACGCAGGGCGTCATCGACGTGGTGGCCGACGGGCGGGTGAGCGATCCGAAGGACCTCCAGGTCCGCCGCGTCCGCGAGCCGGCCGACCCGCTCGACGCGCGGTTCGTCTCGTTCCTGTTCGACGCGCAGCCCGGCGGGGTGGGCAGCCCTGTGCGCCTGGCCGACGTCAAGGCGCGAGGAACCCGGACCGCGCGCCTCGGAGGCTGGTGGCGCTACGGCGTGCGGCGGCTGAAGCAGCCCCTCGAGCGGATCAAGGGCGGTCAGACCCGCCGCGAGTCGGTCCTCGCGTTCCTGTGGGCGGCCGGCGTGGGCGCCTCGGGGTTCTGGGCGTACGCCCACCTGCACAAGCGGCCGCCGCTGATCCTGATCCCCGCCGCGCTCGTCGGCTGGGCCATCGCCACGCGCATCATCCCGCCGCGCCTGGACGACGCGCTCCGTCGCCGCCTGGTGCAGTGGAGGGCGTTCCGCCGTTTCCTCACCGAGTTCTCGAACCTGCGGGATGCCCCCGCGCTCGCGGTGATCATCTGGGAGCACTACCTGGTGTACGCCACTGCGCTCGGGGTCGCCGACCGGGTGGCGAAGCAGGTCCGCGCGCTGGTCCCCGAGGGAGCGCTGCCGTCGCCGTGGCCCGGCGCCCCGCCCGGCTCCACGGGTTATCACTGGGCCAACTCGTTCTCGAGCCGGGCGCCCGCCCAGGCCGCCGTGAGCACCTCGGGGGTGGTCTCGAACCAGATCACGTGGAGCGGGTCGTGGGGCTCGTCGTCCTCGGGGGGCGGCGGGGGCGGCGGCTCCAGCGGCGGAGGCGGCGGCGGAGGCGGCGGCTCCGGCGGGGGCGCGGGCTAGCCCGATGTTCCTGCGTGAGAACGAGATCGGGGGCAAGGTCGCCCGGTGCCTGGAGCCCGGGTGGACGCTGCTCGACGTGGGAAGCGGCACGGGGCTGATCAGCAGCTACCTGCGGGAGCGGGCCGGCGTGGAGCCCACCCTCACCGACCTCGTCTTCTACGACCGCACCGGCCTGCCCCGGATCGAGATGACGTCGCCGGCGACCATCCCCATCGAGGACGGGGCCTTCGACGCGGTGATGCTCCTGTTCGTGTTCCACCACATGGATCGCTTCGAGGATCAGGAGGCGCTCCTCGACGAGGCGGTGCGCGTCGCCCGACGTCGCCTCGTGATCATCGAGGACACCCCCGCGTCGAGGACCGACCGCGTGTTCAACACGTTCTGGGACTGGGTGCTGAACCTCCGTCACGGGGTGCCCACCCCGTTCACGTTCCGGTCCGCGGACGCGTGGGCGGAGCAGTTCGAACGGAGGGGCCTGAAGATCGCGACGCGCGACACGTACCGTGCCAAGTGGCCGACGCTCGGGATGTACCGGCACACGCTCTTCGCGCTCGACCGGTGACTCCCCGGGCCTCGACTACCATGGCCCGCCCATGCAGGTCGAGCTGAGCGACGACCCCGCAGCGTTCGGAGCCCGCGACTGGACCTCGCTCGTCGAGGCCGATCCGGAGGGCTCGATCTTCCACACCCCCGCGTTCCTCGAGACGTGGTGGCAGGAGTTCGAGCCCGGCGGCCGCCTGGTCATCGCGTTCGCCGAGGACGCCGGTGCCACCGCGGCCGTGTGCGCCTTCGACGTGCGGGACGACCTCCTCACGTTCCTGGGAGGGTTCGACGTGAGCGACTACCTGGGACCGGTCGGCCTGCCGGGCATCGAGGACCGCGCGGCCAAGGCCCTGGTGGGAACCGTGTGCTCGCTCGAGGGCTGGCACCGCGGTGACCTCGCGGGCCTCCCGGCCGACGGCAGGTGGCTCCCAGCCCTGGCCCGCGCGTTCGAGGCCGCCGGGGTGCGCGTGGAGACGGCCGAGGACGGCGTGACGCCGCTGATCGACCTCCCCGGGGACTTCGAGGCCTACGAGCAGATGCTGTCCTCGAAGCATCGCCACGAGATGCGGCGCAAGGCCCGCCGGCTGGAGCGCGACGCCGGCGCATTCCGGCTGGTCCCGACGACCGCCGAGAACCTGGATCCCCACCTGGACCGGTTCATCGAGCTGCATCGCTCGAGCGAGGGTCCAAAGGGCAAGTTCATGGTCCCGGGGATGGAAGGGTTCTTCCGCCACCTGGCGGGGGACCTGGCCGACCCGGGCCCGTTCCGGCTGACCTTCATCGAGACCGCGGGGGAGCTCATGGCGGGCGCGATCGCGTTCCGCTTCAAGGACTCGCTGTCGCTGTACAACTCCGCGTTCGACCACGCGCACCGCGCGCTCGCGCCGGGGATGGTCCTGATCGCGGAGATGATCCGGGCGGCGATCGACGAGGGCGTCGGGCGGTTCGACCTGCTCAAGGGTGATCTCGAGTACAAGTACCGGTTCGGGGCCCGGGCGCGCCCCGTGTCGCGCCTGCTGATCCGCCGGTGACCGGCTAGCCGAGCGCGCCCTCAGCGAGCACGCCGCCCTCGGCGTCGGTGATCACGATCGTGTCGTAGCCGGCCAGGTCCTCGTCGCTGACGAGCCACGCCGAGACGTTCCCGTCGTCGTCGAGGTGGACCGAACCGATCTCCACGGATCCGTCCCGGCCGCGGAGGAAGGCCGCGGCCGAGTCCACGGGTCCGATCCCGTGGACGTAGAGCACCACCCACGAGGGCCCCTCGTCGCCGTGATAGACGATCGCGCTGCCCTCGACCGCGGCCGAGGCCGCCGACGCGAAGGTCGCGACGTCGACGGACTTCCCGCCGAGGGCCGCGAGGAACGCCCGGTACTCGCCGGCGTCCTCGGCCAGCGACGCGACTTGCGCGTCCAGGCGGTCGGCCCGGCGGCCGGCGGTCAGGGCCAGCGTCAGGGTCCCGACCAGCAGGGCGATGACGGCGGCCGCGCTCGCGAGGGCGAGCCATCTCGGCCGGGGAGCGCGCGGGACGTCGCGCCACTCGGCGTCCAGGGCCCCCAGGACCTGCTCCTGCAGGTCGGGCGGCGGCTCGGCCGTATGCGTGGCCCGGCCGAAGATCTCCAGGCCGGCCTCGAGCTCGGCGTGCTCGCGCCGGCACGGGCCGCATCCCCGAAGGTGCCGGCGGACGGCCGTTTCCTGGACGTCGTCCAGCGAGCCGAGCAGCACGTCGGGCAGCAGGTCGATCA
>JBBDTT010000078.1:0-8332 GCA_040904285.1 Actinomycetota bacterium | reverse complement strand
GAGGTCCTGATCACGACGGGACACCCGGTGGGGATGGTCCTCCTCTATATGGAGGTCGCCCGCGAGCTCGTGAAGCGCGGCGCGAAGCTCCTCCGCCCGATCGAGGGCGTCCGGTGGAAGGAGCTGGGCCGCACGCGCGCGATCCGGTACCTCCACGGCGTCGGCGTGCTGACCGACCGGGCCTCCAGCTACCACACCCACTCACCGGGCCCGATGGAGCGGATGCTCGAGGAGGCCACGCCCGACCTGGTCCTCGCGGACCACGGCTTCGCCGGCGCCGCCATCGAGGCCGGCATCGAGACCGTCTGCGTGACCGACGTGAACGACCCCGCCCTGATCATGGCCAAGGAAGAGGGCCGCAGAACGTCGTCGTGATCATGGACCACAACGTCACGCCCGAGAGTTACTGGCCCTGCTACCAGGCCATCATCGGCCGCTTCCCGGAGTAGCCGTGCGGGTCGCGCGTGATCTGGCCAAGCGTTCGTTGATGTACCTGTCCGAGCTCGCGGTGTTCGTGATCGGCATCGTCATCGTTCTGGACGAGGCGATCTTCGCTCCCGACTGCTCCTGGCTCCCACGCTGCCCCGGTGAGGACCCGTGCACGGTGATCATGATCGGGTGTGAGCCGCGGGCGATGACCGAACGGCTGCTCTATGGCCTGCTCGGGATCGCTCTCGTCGCGTTGGCCCTCTTCGCCCTCCGGGGCACCTGGTTCGCCCGCCCGAGGATGGCCCTCTCGCGATCCGTCCGAGCCGTGCCGTACAGCTGACGAACCTCTACGAGGAGGGAGCCGCGGTGCCCGGTCGGTGGCGGCCGGGGTGGCGCCGGCGGGCCCGGTGGAGCCCGGCGTACGCGGGCCCCCTGCTCGTGGACAGGACGAGCCCTCCGCCCGTGGACAGCATGGCGAGGCTGAGGGCCAGCAGGCCGCCAACCGCCAGGCCCGTGTCCGGGAGCCCGTCCCCATCCCCGTCCCCGTCACCGTCACTCGGAGGACCGGCCGTGGACACGTTCACGAACACGCACCGCACCTGGTCGCCGTCGGCCACGGTGATGACCACCTGCCGCAGCGCGAGGTTCACGACGACCTCTCCGCCCGTGCACCGGATGCTCGTCAGGGCGAACGGCGCGACCTGGGCCTCGGTGATGACGTAGGTCCCGGGCTCGACGATGAACAGCCGCTGCCGGGGCGTGTCGGACACCGGCGAGTCGTCCAGGACGAAGTTCCCGAGGGTGCCGGTGAACGGGAAGTCCCGGTGGCTGTCCGGCTGCGCGTCCTTGACGATCGTGATCGAGGCCCGACCGGGCGGCGGTGGGGCCGGGGCCCGGTTCACGAACACGCACCGCACCGTGTCCCCCTCGGCGACGACGATGGTCACCCGGCGCAGGACCAGGTCGACGGTGGTCGTGCCACCCGTGCAGATGATGCTCTCCAGGTCGAACGGCTCGGCGCCCGCTCCCAGCTCCTGCTCCGTGACGACGTAGGTCCCCGGGACCAGGACGAAGGTGCGCTGCCGGGGGGTGCCCGAGGACGGGTCGTCGTCCAGGACGAAGCCCCCGAGACCCGTGAAGACGAAGTCCTGCGCGCTGTTCGGCTGCGCGTCCTTCACGATCGTGATCGAGCCCCGTCCGGGCGGTGGAGGCGGAGGCGCGATCCCGGCCACGTTCACGAACGTGCAGACGATCTGCTCGCCCTCTTCGATCTCGATGACGACCTGGCGCAGCGCGAGGTTCACGACGACCGTTCCGCCCGTGCACTCGATGCTCTCCAGGTCGAACGGCTCGGCGCCCGGCGGCAGGTCGTCCTCGGTGATCGTGTAGGTGCCCGGGTCAACGATGAACCGGCGCTGCCGGGGCGTGCCCGAGGCCGGGTCGTCGTCCAGGACGAAGCCGCCGAGGGTTCCGCTGAAGGTGAAGTTCTGCGGGCTGTCCGGCTGCGCGTCCTTAACGATCGTGATGGCGGCGTCACCGGGAGGCGGCGGGGTCGGGGACGTGTTCACGAACACGCACCGGACGATGTCGCCGTCCGCGACCACGATGGTCACCTGCCGCAGGGCGAGGTCCACGGTCGTCGTCCCGCCGGTGCACTGGATGCTCGTCAGGTCGAACGTCGAGGGTCCCTCGATGACCGTGTAGCTCCCGGGGACCTCGAGGAACGTGAGCTGCCTGGGGGTGGCGGAGGACGGGTCGTCGTCCAGGACGAATGCCCCCAGGTCGCCGCTGAAGGTGAAGTCGAGCGCGTCGTCCGGCACCGCGTCCTTCACGATCGTGATCGAGGCCTCACCGGGTGGCGGAGGCGGTGGGGCGTCCTCGGCGACGTTCACGAACGTGCATCGCACGACGTCTCCGTCCGCGGCCTCGATGACGACCTGCCGGTTGGCGAGGTCCACGGTGGTCGTGCCGCCCGTGCACTGGATGCTCTCCAGGAGGTGCGGATCGGCGCCCGGCGGCAGGTCGGACTCGGTGACCGTGTAGGTCCCGGGGTCCACGCCGAACGTGAGCTGCCGGGGGGTGGCCGACGGCGCGTCGTCGTCCAGGACGAAGGGTCCGAGGTCGCCCGTGAACGCGAAGTCCTGGGGACCGTCCGGCTGCGCGTCCTTCACGATCGTGATCGACGCCGTGGGAGGCGGAGCGACGTCGCAGTCGGACCGAACGATGGTGTTGGTGTCCATCGTGACCGCCCCGTTGCGGGCCAGCAGCCTGCCGTTGACAGTCGCCGCGTTGTTGGCCGTGATGGACGTCAGGGCCATGATCGTCCCGATGAAGTCGGTGGTCGTGCCGAGGGTCGCCGAGCTGCCGACCTGCCAGAACACGTTGCACGCCTGTCCGCCGTTGATCATGTTGACCGAGCTGGCCGAAGCGGTGGTCAGGGTGGACCCGATCTGAAAGATGAACACCGCGTTCGGGTCGCCCTGGGCGTCCAGGGTCAGCGCGCCGGTCAGCTGGGCCGAGGTGGCGAAGCAGTAGACCCCGGTGGTGAGGGTCAGCCCGCCCAGGTCCTGGCCGGTGAGCGTCACGTCGCACGCGCGGCCTGCCGCGTCGTTGTAGGCGGTCGTCAGGTCGGCCTGCGCCTGGGCCGCGACGGCGTCGCCGGCGTGGATCGTCCCGTTGTTCACGATCCCCGGCGGGAACCCGACGACCGCATTGCCGGGACTGACGCCCAGGTCTCCGCTGACGACCGTGGGGCCGGTGTTGGTGACCGTGGTTCCGCCGAGGACCGCGAAGCTGTCGGCCGTCCCGAGCCCCACCGCCGGCGAGCCACCGGCGCCCGCGATGGGCGCGGTCAGGACGAGCAGGAGGATCGCGATGCCTGCGGCGGGCAGCCTGGACCGACGTCGATCTCCAACGAGAGGCGTGGTCACTCCGACTTCCCCCCGGTCGTGCAGGTGGCCTGGGCGCCTAGCAGGACAATTCAGACGTGCGCAGTCTGAACGACGCAGTCCTGCAGGTCAAACAGTCCACCGGACCGGGACGACCACCGAGGCCGGCATCGAGACCGTCTGCGTGACCGACGTGAACGACCCCGCCCTGATCATGGCCAAGGAAGAGGGCCGCAGAACGTCGTCGTGATCATGGACCACAACGTCACGCCCGAGAGTTACTGGCCCTGCTACCAGGCCATCATCGGCCGCTTCCCCAACTGACCTCCGCGTCGTAGCCTGTGCGTGTGCCGGGTCAGCAGGTGTTCATGGGCAGCCTCTTCGTCTTCTTCTTCCTCTTCTGGCTGGCGAGCATGGCGCTGCTCATCTGGGCCGTGATCGACGCCGCGACGAAGCCGGACAGCGCGTGGCAAGCGGCCGATCAGAGCAAGATCGTGTGGATCCTGGTCGCGCTCTTTGTCCCGATCGCGGGAGCCCTCGCCTACCTGATCGCGATCCGCCCCAAGGTCAGAGCCGCCGGCGCGCAGCTCCCCCCACCGGGTATCCCGCCCGCCCCCTGAGCGTCGGCCGTTTGCCGCTCCTTGACGTGCGGAGAGCGCTGCCGAAGAACCGGTAGTGGGTCAGACTGACCCACTACCGAAGAACCCGGTGACTTGACAATCGAACATATGTTCGATATACTCCACGCCTCTCCTGTTCCTCCCCCCGCAGGAATGACGGAGTTGCAGTGGCTTCTGACGTTGATGTGGTCTCCCGGCTGGACTCGGTCTACGACCGCGTCTGTGCCGCGGAGCGCGAGCTGTTCGCGCTGATCGCGGAGATGGATCGGGCGGAGTCCTGGCGCTTGTCCGAGGCCCGCGACCTCGCCCACTGGCTGTCGATGCGCTACGGGATCTCGCTGTGGAAGGCCCACCGATGGGTAGCCGCCGCGAACGCTCTCGAGTCACTCCCCGGGCTGTCCGATGCGTTCGAACGCGGCCGCCTCGGCGTCGACAAGGTGGTCGAGCTCGCGAGGTTTGCCACCGCGAACGACGAGGCCGGCCTCATCGAGTGGGCCGAGACCGTATCGTGCGCCCGCATCCGCCGGGTCGGCGACCTCGCCTTTCGTCCCCGGGGCGAGGAGCTCGAGACGACCCGCAAGCTCAACTACTGGTATTTCGACGACGGAGCGCGGTTCGGCCTCGAGGCCGAGCTCCCCGCCGCCCAGGGCGCGGTGGTGGCCCGGGCCATCGAACGTCTGGCCCGAGAGATCCCCGTCATGCCCGGCGAGGAGGGCTCCATGTGGGCCGAGGCCCGCCGGGCCGACGCCCTGGTGGCCCTGGCCTCGGTGGCCGTGGCCGCCCGCCCAGACCTGGATCGCACCACGGTCGTGATCCACGCCCCGCTGGCGGCCCTCGCCCCCGACGGCCCGAACGGCGAGGTCGAGTCCGGCGGCGTCGTCCCGTCCGAGACTGTCCGCCGTCTGGCGTGCAACTCACGCCTGCAGGTGGTGCTCGAGGACGACGGCGGCAACCCCGTGCACGTCGGCCGGCTCACGCGCGAGCCCCCGGCGTGGATGCTCCGCCAGCTCCGCCACCGCGACCGCGAGTGCCGGTTCCCCGGATGCGGCATGCGCGCGTTCACCCAGGCCCACCACGTCGTGTGGTGGAGCGCCGGCGGGACCACCGACCTCGAGAACCTCGTGCTCACCTGCTCGTTCCACCACCGCCTGGTCCACGAGCACGGCTGGTCGCTCAGCCGAACCCCCGACAACTCCGTCCGCTGGTTCCGCCCCGACGGCACCCGCTACCTGCCGGGCCCGGCTCCACCTGGCCGCGCAACCGACAACGTTCGACCGCCGACCCGAGCCGCGCCCGCGACCGTCGCCGGTTCGCTACCCGGAGTCGCGCCTATCGCCCGGAATCCCGTTCGGGCTACACTCGGCCGGTCGTGACCAACCAACCGTTCCGTGAGGCTCGATTCGTCACCGTGACCGAGGTCGCCGATCTCATGCGTGTCTCGAAGATGACCGTCTACCGACTCATCAAGCAGGGCGACATCCCGGCCGTGCGCATCGGCCGCGGGTATCGGCTCCGCGAGGAGGACGTGCACCGCTACCTGGATTCCAGGTACACGGAAGCCGGATAGCCGACACACGTCCACGCATCTCGATCACGGTCCGAACGGGCCTCCGGAGCCGGAGGTCCCGTGGAGCAGGCGCACGAGGAAGTCGTTCGATCCGTCGCCGCGCGCGGAGGCGTCGTCGTGCTGCTCGGCGGCCTCGACTCCGGCAAGACCACGCTGGGGCGCCTGGTCGGCCGAGTCGCGATCAACCAGGGCAAGACCGTCGCGTTCGTCGACTCCGACATCAGCCAGTCCACGGTCGGGCCGCCCTCGACGGTCGGCCTGAAGCTGTGCCGCACCGCCGAGGACTTCTCCTACGAGCGCATGTTCGAGGCCGACGTCCTGCACTTCGTCGGCGCCATCTCGCCGCAGGGCCACCTGATCTCGCTGCTGTCCGGGACGGCTCGCCTGGTACAGCAGGCCAAGGACTCCGGCGCCGACCTGATCATCCTCGACACGAGCGGCCTGGTCTCCGGGATCTACGGCCAGCAGCTCAAGTACCACAAGCTCGAGCTGGTCCGGCCCGACGTCGTCATCGCGCTGCAACGCGGGCAGGAGCTCGACCCCCTCGTCGGCATCGTCCAGCGGTTCTTCGCGGCCGAGGTCCACGCGCTCACCGTCGACGCCGAGGTCGTCCCCACCAGCGTCGACCAGCGCGCCGAGATCCGCGAGGAGTCGATGCGCCGCTACTTCCGCGAGCCCCTCCAGCGGTGGCGCGTGCGCTCCACGGTGTTCATGCCGACCCTCCCGGCCCTGTTCGACCTGCGCGAGCTCGATCACCTCCTGGTCGGCCTGAGCGACGGGAAGGGGTCCTGCCTGGGCGTCGGCTACCTTGAGCATTCGGCCGGCGAGGACGTGCTGCGGCTGGTCTCGCCCGCCGCGGAGGCCCCGAAAGCGCTTAGACTTGGCAGCCTCCGCCTGGACGACGGCTTCGGTCTGAAGCGCGTCGACCTGGGGGGCCTGTTCGGCTCCGAGTAGCCGGGCGGAGGGAACCTCGCAGACGAAGAAGGGATTCCGCTTGGCCTCGGTCATCAAGAAGCGCCGCAAGAAGATGCGGAAGAAGAAGCACAAGAAGCTTCTGAAGAAGACCCGCTGGCAGCGCCGCGCCGCCGGGAAGTAGCTCCTGCCGCTCGGGATGCCCGCGCCTCGCCGTCGTCCCCGGGCGACATGTCACATCTGCTATACGGGTCGGTTCGTCCGCTTTGCCGGTGGCTCTGACCTGCGGGTTTCCGGCGTGACGGGCCGACATAGCAGAAGGGCGATATTCCGCGAATCGGCGTTGCCGGCCCGGGCTCCCGCTTCAGCGAGCGGTCCTCGCCCTCCTCGGGGACACGAGGCGCCGCCCGACCACCCACGCCACCGTCGCGACCGAGAACCCGACGATCGCCGTCCAGGGCATGTCCTGTGACGTCGGCGTTGCTGTTGCCTTGCTCTCGGGAGGGGCGGGCTCGGCCGCATTCCCTTCAGCGGCGGGCGGCTCCGCTTCGGGCTCGGGAAGCCCGGCGTCCAGGAGCACCTGCAGCTGGTGGTCGTTCATCGGCGCCCACACGTCGGTTTTCTTCGCGCGATCGGTCCGCAGCATCCAGGCGAGCCAGCCCTCCGCCTCGAAGCGGAACCAGGCGCCGGCCTCGGCGAATGGGTAGATCTCGAGGACCTCGCGGGCCGGGAACTCCGACATGCTCCGCTGCGTGACGGTCGCCGTGTAGCGGGGTCCGATCTCTCCCGCGGGCACCGCGCGATCCTCCTCGGCCGTCAGGCCCCGCGCCCGGTTTCCGTGCAGTAGCGACCATCCGTCCTCGCCGACGAGGCGGATCGGCGACGCCAGCCCGGGACCCTCGACCACGATGTTGCGCATGTCGACCTTCGCTTCGGCGGGGGACGCCCACACCACCGCGACGGCGGCGAGGGCGAGGGCGGCGATCGTCAGGGTCCGGCGCATCGACATACCTCCTCCTCGGCGGGTCACCCTCGATACACCCGAGGCGGGTCGGAGGTTCCGACTCGGTTAGGCTGCCCTCCTCCATGGCCCGCACGATCGTGTTCCTCTCCGACTACGGCCTCGACGACGAGTTCGTGGGGGTGTGCCACGGCGTCATCGCCGGCATCGCCCCCGAGGCCCGTGTCGTCGACCTGACCCACGGCGTCCCGAGCCAGGACGTGCTCCGCGGCGCCATGGTGCTGGCCCAGAACGCGGCGTTCTTCCCCGAGGGATCCGTCTTCCTGTCGGTCGTCGATCCCGGCGTCGGCAGCGCCCGCCGCGGCGTGGCCGTCGAGACCGGCCGCGGTGACGTCCTGGTCGGTCCCGACAACGGACTGCTCTCACTCGCGTGGGAGGCCCTCGGCGGCGCGAAGCGCGCGGTCCACCTCACGAGCGAGAAGCACCGCCTGGAGCGGGTGTCCGAGACGTTCCACGGCCGCGATGTGTTCGCCCCGGCCGCCGCGCACCTGGCCAACGGCACGGACGTCACCGACCTCGGCGGCGACTTCCCGATCGGCGACCTGGTGCGCCTCGACCTCCCCGCGCCCGAGGTCGACCCGGGGCGGATCCGGGCCCAGGTCCTGTCCGTCGACCGCTACGGCAACATCGAGCTTGCCGCCCGCGAGCACGAGCTGTCCGCCGCCGGCCTCGAGGGGGCCGACCAGCTCGAGGGACAGGCCAACGAGACCCGGTTCATGGCCCGGCGGGTCCGCACGTTCGCCGACCTGCGCCAGGGAGAGCTCGGCATGCTGGTCGACTCGCTCGGCTGGATCGCGGTGGTCCTCAACGGAGGCAGCGCCGGCGAGGCCCTCGGGGTCGACGCCGGCGACATCCTCGAGATCTCCGGGGAGTAGCCAGACCGGGCGCCGGGGTA
>JBBDTT010000077.1:0-8338 GCA_040904285.1 Actinomycetota bacterium | reverse complement strand
GCGCCGCCACCCGCGCGGCCGAGGGCGACCTCATCCTGATCGTGGCCGACCAGCCCGACCGCGTGTCGACGGCCCTCGACGGTCTCCGCCGGCTCATGGCCGAACGTCTGGGCCTGATCCCCGAGGGGGCGTGGAGCCTGGTGTGGATCACCGAGCCACCGCTGTTCGAGGCGACCGACGACGGAGGGTGGACGCCGGTCCACCATCCGTTCACCGCGCCGGCGACCGGCGACCTTGACCCGGCGACCGCGAAGGCCCGCGCGTATGACCTGGTGATGAACGGCTTCGAGCTCGGCGGCGGATCGATCCGCATCCACGACTCCGAGCTCCAGCGCCGGGTGTTCGACGCGCTGGGACTTTCGAGGGAGGAGGCCGAGGAGAAGTTCGGGTTCCTCCTCCGGGCGTTCCGCCACGGCGTGCCGCCCCACGGCGGCATCGCGCTGGGACTGGACCGGGTCGTGATGCTGCTGGCCGGACGCGACAACATCCGGGAGGTCATCGCGTTCCCGAAGACCCAGTCCGGCGCCGAGCTCCTGACCGGGGCGCCCACGCCGGTCGATCCCGCACAGCTCCGCGAGCTCGGTCTGCGGCCCATTGAACCCGAGAGGACGCTGGACTAGGATCGCCGCCAGGCGGTGTGTCGCCTGGGTCGTGGATGCGCGAGCCAGCGTCGCGGATTGGGAGTCCGGCTTCGTTCGTGGTGCAGCACCCCTCGGGGTTCTCTAAGCGGACGAGAGGATGCCCACCCTTGATCTCGAGGGCTCCTCCGCACTTTCGGCCCCGACGGCTCACCGCCTCCCTTCGTCCAGCTCCGAGAGCTCGCGCTCGGCCCCGCCTGGGTACGCTGGGTCCGTGGACACCCGGACTCCCCTTGCCGCGCGGATGCGGCCTCGCGACTTCGACGATCTCGTGGGACAGCGGCACCTGTTCGGGCCGGGGAAGGCCCTCACCACCCTGATAGAGAACCGGCGGCTTCCCTCGCTCGTGCTATGGGGCCCGCCGGGCAGCGGGAAGACCACCCTCGCCTACCTGCTGGCCGACGCGGTGGGCGCGGAGATGATGCAGCTGTCCGCGGTCTCGAGCGGGGTGGCCGACGCGCGGAAGGTGATCGCCAAGGCCGCGGGAGGCACCCTGATCCCGATCGTGCTGTTCGTGGACGAGGTCCACCGGTGGAGCAAGTCCCAGCAGGACGTCCTCCTGCCCGCGGTGGAGGCCGGCACGATCACCCTGATCGGGGCCACCACCGAGAACCCGTACTTCTCCCTCGTCTCCCCGTTGCTGTCGCGCACCCTCCTGCTCCGCCTGGAGCCGCTGGCCCCCGAGGAGCTGCGGTCGCTGATCGAGCGGGCCCTGGCCGACGAGGAGCGAGGGCTGGGGGAGCTCCACATGAAGATCACGGACGAGTCCCTCGACTACCTGATGGAGGTGGCGGGCGGCGACGCGCGCGTGGCCCTCACCGCGCTGGAGGCGGCCGCCCTCGCCACGAGCGGCGCCGGCGCCACCGAGATCACCCGCGAGGTGGCCGAGGACGCCGCCCAGAAGAAGGCTATCGCCTACGACCGCCAGGGCGACTACCACTACGACGTGATCTCCGCGTTCATCAAGAGCCTCAAGGGCAGCGACCCCGACGCGGCGCTGTTCTGGCTGGCCCGGATGCTCGAGGCGGGGGAGGACCCCCGGTTCATCGCCCGGCGGATGGTGATCCTGGCGAGCGAGAACGTCGGCCTGGCGGATCCCCAGGCCCTGGTCATCGCGACCGCGGCGGCCCACGCCGTGGAGTACGTGGGCATGCCCGAGGTCCAGCTGAACCTGGCCGAGGCCGCCATCTACCTCGCCCGCGCGCCGAAGAGCGACGCCGTCGCCTCGGCGATCGGCCAGGCGTTCGAGGACGCCCGCTCGAACGATCCGGTGCCGACCCACCTCCGGGACACCCACTATCCGGGGGCGAAGAAGCTCGGCCACGGCCGGGGCTACGTCTACCCGCACGCCGACCCGGAGGGAGCCGCCCGCCTGGACTACCGGCCCGAGCGCTTCGAGGGCCGGCGCTACTACACCCCGAGCGGGATCGGCCAGGACGTGCAGGTCACCCGCCACTACGGCGAACCCGCGGAGCCTCCAAGGGAGGACGAGGACCGCGGGTAGAATGCCGCTCCCACCGGGTGAGAAGGAGCAGAGCCATGGACGCAGGCGATATCGCGCTCGTCGTGCTGGCGGCGTTCTGGGGCTTGCTCGTGCTGTTCATGGCCCTCGTGATGGTCAACATCTTCCGCGTCCTGGAGAGCACCAAGATGCTCATCGACGGCATCCGGACCGAGACGGTCCCGCTCCTCGGTGAGGTCAAGGTGACGGTCCAGGGCGTGAACCGCGAGCTCGAGCGCGTGGACGGGCTCCTCGCGTCCGCGGGCAACATCACGAAGTCCGTGGAACGGCTGTCGAACGTGGTCGAGAACACCGTGTCCAGCCCGCTCATCAAGGTCGCGGCGTTCGGGGCCGGCGCGGCCCGCGCGATCAAGCGCTTCCGGGGCGACTGATGCGCCGGATGTTCACGCTCGCCCTCGGTCTGGGCGCGGGTGCCGCGGCGGCGATCCTCGCCGGGCGGTGGGTCCGCAAGCAGCAGCAGGCGGTGGCCCAGGCCGTGAGCCCTGCGAACATCGGCCGGCAGCTGGCCGAGGGAGGTCGCGACATGGCCTCGTTGATGCGGGCCGCGGCGGCCGACTTCCGCGCCGGCATGGCCGAGCGCGAGGCCGAGATCCGCGCCGGCATGCCCGAGTAGCGCCCGAACCCCCCGGTACACTCGCCAGCGATGGACAGCCGCGACATCCGGAATCGTTTCCTGTCGTTCTTCGAGGAGCGAGGACACACCCGCGTCCCGTCCTCGTCGCTCATCCCGAACGACCCCAGCCTGCTCCTCACCACCGCCGGCATGGTCCAGTTCAAGCCGTACTTCCTGGGCGAGCAGGACCCGCCGTTCGAGCGCGCGGTGAGCGTCCAGAAGGCCTTCCGGACCACCGACATCGAGAACGTCGGGAAGACCGCCCGCCACCTGACCTTCTTCGAGATGCTGGGCAACTTCAGCTTCGGCGAGTACTTCAAGGAGGGCGCGATCGCGCTGGCCTGGGAGCTCATCACCGAGGGCTACGGCCTGGAGCGCGAGCGCCTCTGGGCGACGATCTACGAGGACGACGACGAGGCCGAGGAGCTGTGGCGCGCGTACCTGCCCGACGAGCGGATCGTGCGGCGGGGCAAGGAGGACAACTTCTGGTCGATGGGGGTGGCGGGTCCCTGCGGGCCCTCCTCCGAGATCTTCGTCGACCGGGGCCCGGCGTTCGGCCAGGAGGGGGGTCCCGCCGTCGACGAGGAGCGCCATCTGGAGATCTGGAACCTGGTCTTCATGCAGTACATCCGCGACGACGACTTCAACATCGTCGGCGAGCTGCGGCAGAAGGGCATCGACACCGGCTCGGGGCTGGAGCGGGTGGCGATCGTGCTGCAGGACGCTCCGAGCGCCTACGAGACCGACCTGCTGGCGCCCCTGTTGGCGGAGGCCGAGCGCGTCACCGGCCGGGCGCACGGCCGCGACGAGCGCGACGACGTCAGCCTGAAGATCCTCGCGGAGCACGCCCGCGCCACGACGTTCCTGATCGCGGACGGCGTCCAGCCCTCGAACGAGGGCCGGGGGTACGTGCTCCGCCGCATGCTCCGGCGGGTGGTCACGCACGCCCGGCGGCTCGGACACGAGGAACCGATCCTGCCGGCCCTGGCGGAACGCACGATCGAGATGCTCGGCGACGTCTACCCGGAGCTGGAGCAGAACCGGGCCTACGTCCTGCAGGTGGCGGCCGGCGAGGAGGAGCACTTCGGCCGCACGCTGCGCCAGGGCCTGACCGTGTTCGAGGAGGAGCGGGGCCGGGCCGAGGGCCGGCGGCTGTCCGGCGACGCCGCCTTCCGCCTGCACGACACCTACGGATTTCCCCTCGACCTGACGATGGAGCTCGCCGAGGAGCAGGGCCTGAGCATCGACACTGACCGGTTCGCCGAGCTGATGGACGAGCAGCGCGACCGGGCCCGGCGAAGCGTGGAGATGAAGGTGGCCGACGTGGACCGGGTCCTCGCGGAGGTGTCCGCGTCGATCGGGCGTACCGAGCCCGTGTACCACGAGACCACCGAGACCGAGGCCGATGTCAGGGCCGTCGTGGTGGGGGCGACCGCGGCCGAGGCCGCCGCCGAGGGCGACGAGGCCGTCGTCGTCCTCAGCCGGTCCTCCTTCTACCCTGAGGGCGGCGGCCAGGTCGGCGACGCCGGGAGGATCTCGACCGAGAGCGGCGAGCTCCGGGTCGAGGACACCCGTCCCGGTCCGGGCGAGCTGATCCTGCACCGAGGCCGGGTCACCTCGGGCGAGGTCCGCGTCGGCCAGAGCGCGGTCGCCTCGGTCGACCCCGACTGGCGCGAGGGCGCCGCCCGCGCCCACACCGCCACCCACGTCCTGCACTGGACGTTGCGCAACCTGCTCGGCGACCACGCCCGGCAGGCCGGGTCGCTGGTTCGCCCGGGCCACGTCCGGTTCGACTTCACCCACTTCGCCTCGCTCACCGCCGAGGAGCTCGAGCGGGCCGAGGACGTGGTCAACCGCCGGCTGGCGGAGGACGCCGCGGTCCGCCCCTACGAGACCACCCAGGAGTACGCGCGGAGCCAGGGCGCGATCGCCCTGTTCGAGGAGAAGTACGGCGACATCGTCCGGGTCGTGGAGATCGGCGACTACTCGGTCGAGCTCTGCGGAGGGACGCACGTCCCGCGGACGGGACACGTCGCGCTGGCCCGCATCCTGCACGAGGCGAGCATCGGCGCGGGCCTCCGTCGACTCGAGGCGGTGGTGGGGCCGGAGGCTCTGCGCCACGTGAACCAGGAGCGGAGGCTCCTCGAGGAGGTCGCGGACATCGTCGGCGCGCGCGAGCCGGAGGGCGCCCTGCGCCGCGTGCGCGAGGCCGTGGCCCGTGTGAAGGAGCTCGAGGCGGAGCTCGGACGCCTCCGGGCCGCCGGGCGCGAGGACGCGAAGGCCGGCCTGATCGACCAGGTGGTGGACGTGTCCGGCGTGTCCCTGCTGGTCCAAGAGCTGCCCGACACGGGCGCCGACGAGCTGCGCCAGCTCGCCCTCGGTCTCCGCCAGGGGCTCGAGGCAAAGGGCCCCGGCGCGGTCGTTCTGGCGAGCGCGGACGGAAAGAAGGCCACGCTGGTCGGCTCGGTCACGACGCAGCTGGTGGGCCGGGGGATCACCGCCCCGCGCCTGATCGAGGAGGCCGCCGCCGCCGGCGGCGGCCGCGCCGGGGGCAGGGACCACCTGGCGTTCGGGGGTGGGGGCCGGCCCGAAGGACTGGCGGACGCCCTCGCCGGGGTGGCGGACCGTCTCGCGAAGCTCGTCGCCGACGCCGGCGCCTGAGGCGGTGCCGGGGGAGCGAGTCCTGGGGCTCGACCTCGGTCAGGCCCGGATCGGGGTCTCGATCTCCGACGAGCGGGGACGCCTCGCCGTCCCGTTCGGCACGATCCACACGGGCGCGCCGCAGGACGTGAAGGCGATCGCGAAGCTCGTCGCCGAGCACGATATCGGCCGGATCGTGGTCGGCCTGCCGCTGTCGTTGAAGGGTGAGCGGGGCGCGGCCGCCGCGCACGCGGAGCGGTTCGCCGAGGCGCTGCGCGGGTTCCTCGACGTGCCGGTCGAGCTCCAGGACGAGCGCCTGTCCACCGTCGAGGCCGACCGGGCGCTCAAGCAGACCGGCGCCGGCGGCCGCCAACGCCGCCGGGCGATCGATGCGAGCGCCGCCACGGTCATCCTCCAGTCCTGGCTGGACACCCATCGGCGCGACTGAGTCCCTCCGCGCGACCCACCGCCCGCCGGTATCCTGTCCCTCCCGTGCTCGAGCCCTCGACGGTCCGCGACCGCCAACCCCGACGACGTGCCCTGCTGGTCCTCGGCATCCTCGCCGTGGTCATGCTCCTCGTGATCGGCGGCGCGGGCGGGTACTACCTGTACGCCACCGGCGCGTCGGGCGACCAGGAGGCCGTGAGCCTGGAGATCCCCGAGGGATCCACCACCTCGCAGATCGCGGATCTGCTCGAGGAGCGAGACGTGATCCGCTCGGCCCTGATGTTCCGCGTCATGGCCCGGTTCCGCGGGCTGGGTGGCTCGATCGAGGCGGGCCGGTACGAGCTGACCACCAACATGTCCCTCAACGCGGTGTTCGACACGCTCGGGGAGGGCCCCGTGCCCATTCCCACGGTCACGTTCGGGTTCCCCGAGGGCCTGCGCGTCGACCAGGTCGCCGACCGCGCCGCGGAACAGCTGGGTTTCACCAGGAAGGCCTTCCTGAACGCGGCGAACGGGGAGCTCTCGCTCAGTCCGTACCTGCCCGAGAGCGCGGAGACCCTCGAGGGATTCCTGTTCCCGAAGGTGTACGAGTTCTTCCCGAACCCGAAGCCCCGGGCGGTCATCGAGCGGATGCTCCAACAGTTCCGGATCGAGGCCGCGGACCTCCCGTGGTCCAACGCCGAGGCGCTGGGCGTGTCCCCGTACCAGGTGGTGACGATCGCCTCGCTGATCGAGCGCGAGGCCCGCGTGGAGCCGGACCGCGCCAAGATCGCCCGGGTCATCTACAACCGGCTCGCCGAGGACCACCCCCTCGAGATCGACGCGACCATCCAGTACTGCCTGCGCGACAACCGCCCCATCCTGCTGGTGGAGCGCGAGATCGACTGCGCACACAACACCTACGGCAACGCGGGCGTGCCCCCGACGCCGATCGCGAGCCCGGGCCGGGCCTCGCTGGAGGCGGCGCTCAGCCCGGCGGAAGGGGATTGGTTCTTCTACGTGGTGATCGATTGCGACACCGGCGAGCACGGGTTCGCCGACAAGGAGGATGGGCCGGCGCTGTTCGCCTCGGCCCCGAGCTGCTTTGACTGAGCCGGGCCCGACCGCGGCCACGCGCGTGGCGGGCGTGGTCGGGTGGCCGATCGAGCACAGCCTGTCGCCCACGATCCACAACACCGCCTACCGCTCGCTCGGCCTCGACTGGGTCTACGTCGCGTTTCCCGTCGAGCCGGCCCGGTTCGCCGAGGCGATGGCGGGACTGGCCGCGGCGGGCGCCGCCGGTGTGAACGTCACGATGCCGCACAAGGAGGCCGCGGCGAAGGTGGCCGCGACCCGGTCGGAGGACGTGGAGCGCCTGGGGGCGGCGAACGTGCTGACGTTCGCGAGCGGGCTCGTGGCCGACAACACCGACGGACAGGGGTTCGCGCGGTTCCTTCAGGACGACCCCGGCTTCGACCCGGCCGGCCGCTCCGCCTTCGTGTACGGCGCGGGCGGCGCGGCGCGGGCATGCTCGCTGGCGCTCGCCCGCGGGGCCCTGGACCGGCTGGTCGTCGGGGTTCGGGACCCGGAACGGGCCCGGCCCCTGCGTGACGCGCTGGAGGGCCTGGCCACGAAGGTCACCGTCGCGGGCTTCGAGGCGTCCATCGCGGACGCGGACCTGGTCGTGAACGCGACGCCGGTGGGGCAGGGGGGCGAGGACCTCCCGCTGCCCGGCCTGCACGCCGGGCAGGTGGTGGTCGACCTCGTCTACCGGCCCGCCGTGACGCCCCTCGTCGCCCGGGCTCGCGCCGCGGGTGCGCAGGCGTTCGGAGGCCTGGGGCTGCTGCTGCACCAGGCCGCGCTCACCATCGAGCTGTGGACGGGGCAGGTCGCGCCCCTGTCCGCGATGTCCGCGGCGGCCCTCGCCGAGCTGGCCGAGGACCCCCGTCGCCCCTTCGAACCGGCCCCCGGGCCCCCCAAACGACCCACTCGCCAGTAGGGGAAGAAGGGCGGAGAATCATCTCGGGTTGCTCGTTTCCGCCCTTGACGAGGGCTTAAGATCGATTTCCAGCACGTCGAAAGAGCGGACGAATGAACTCCCCGAACTTCTCCGAGATCGCCGCTCGCGTGGCGGCGGGCTCGGCGGATGTACGCGCCTGCCTCGTCGTCTCGTCGGACGGCCTGACGCTCGGCGTCTTCCCCGAGGACCGCGAGGAGGGCGCGCGCGCAGCCTGGGGGCGCATGGTCGCCTCCGGCGAGCCCGAGCCCGAGCGCGGGTTCCTCACGGTCGGTGAGGAGATCTGGGCCTTCACCCGTCGAGGCGGCTACGGCGCGCTGGCCGTTGCCGGCCGCGCGGTTCGGCCGGGACTGCTGCTCGACGCTCTCGACGCCGCGCTCAAAGCGGCGCACCAGGAGCAGGTCGCGATCTCGGCCGAGGCCCCCGCCGAGGTGGTTCGGGAGCGCCGGACCTCCGAACCCATCCGCCGCAGCCGCACCGCC
>JBBDTT010000076.1:0-8441 GCA_040904285.1 Actinomycetota bacterium | reverse complement strand
GCTGCCTCGACGTGTTCGGCTCGGATGCGCAGCTCCCACTCGTACTCGCGGAGGCCATTGCCGAAGATCTCCTCCACGCCGTCGCCGAGGTCCTGGCCCGTGAAGACGACGTCCCCGTTCTCGGCGCGTGCCACCTCCAGATGACGGCCCCCCTTCGCGTCGTGTGTCTGCCTGAGGACGACCTTGCGCGGCCGGCTCACTCTTGGTTCCTGCCGCCGGTGACGAGGAACGCGTTGATCGTGAACGAGTTCGGCACGGGGCCCCCGCCAAGGAGGCCGGCCTCCTCGAGCTCCGCGAGGAGGCGACGGTTGCGCTCCTCCATCTGGCGGCTGTTGCGCTCCGTGGCCTCCGGGTCGTCGGGTGGGCTCACGTACATCGTCTCCAGCGTGCCCATCGGCACTCCTCGCCGTTCGCGTAGATCCTGGCGTGGTGGTCGCCGGCTGGCGCGGTCGGCGGGGATCATGGCGCCGCAAGGAGTCGAGGTCGAGCTCCTGCACGTCCTGGACCACGAGATCGCGTTCGGGGTGGTCAAGGACGCCACCGAGCAGGGCCGGCCCGCGTCCCGCCCGCCTGAACGCGGGCGTAGGCAGGAACTGGGACCCCAATCCCGAACCAAGGGGGTGCATGCGCTCGATTCGACTGCCAGTCGCCCTCGTGGCCATGCTCGTCAGCGGCTGTTCGCCCGAGGCGCTCGAGGTTGCGACGACCTCGCCCAGCCCCGCTACGGACGATCCCTCCCCCGCCGTGGTCCCGGACCTGGTCGGCGAGAGTTCGGACGTCGCCTTCGCGGCGGCGGACGCCAGCGGCTGGCAGCTCGTGGTTTTCGAGGAGCTCTCGAAGAGGAAGCAAGGAACGGTGCTCTCCCAGGATCCCGCTCCCGGCGTCGCCTTGGCACGAGGAGGAACCCTCACCGTCACCCTTGCCGTCGGCAAAGCCCCGCCGACTACAGAGCCTCCGCCACCGTCGTTCACCACCGGCCCGCCCGGGCCGCCGCCACCGCCACCGGGCGGTGGTGGGTCGGGCTTCGGCGATGGCACCTATCGGGTGGGTAGCGATATCCAGCCGGGCACGTACCGCACCCGCTCCGGATCCGAGGGCTGCTACTGGGAGCGTCTGAGCGGGTTCGGAGGGGACTTCGACGACATCATCGCCAACGACAACACCGATTTTCCCGAGGTGGTGACGATCGCCTCATCCGATGAAGGGTTCAGCACTCGCCGTTGCGCTCCGTGGTCCTCTGACCTGTCCCGGGTCAGCGTGAGCTCGGCGGCGGTCGATCAGGGGACCTGGATCGTCGGGACCGACTTCTCCCCGGGCACGTACCGGACGAGCGGTGGCGATGGCTGCTATTGGGAGCGACTACGCGGGTTCGGAGGAGAGGTGGACGACATCATTGCCAACGACAACCCGTCCGGCTCCGCAGTCGTCACGATCTCGGCGAGCGACGCGGGTTTCAGCACGGTTCGCTGCGGCCGCTGGACGGCCGCCTAGTCTGCCGTTCACGGCCCGCAGACCTAAATGGAGAACCGATGCGCGTACCTCAGAGCCTCAGGGCGAAGGCGCCCGGCGAGTCGGGTGAGTACTTCATTCTGAGTACGGACGGAGCGATGACGAACAGCGGCCGGCGCGCCAAGGACGACCCTATAGGCGAGGCGGCGATCGGCGCGGTCCTCAAGACACGCAAGCTAAAGGCCGTCAACCGACTGGGCAAGCGTATCGGCCCGGCAAGCAACCACGCGGCGGAATACACGGCGCTCATCGAGGGGCTTCGAATGGCCCGGCAACGCGGTGTCGATCACATCCGCGTTTTCCTGGACTCCGAACTCGTAGTCGACCAGCTCCACGGAATCTCAAGGGTCAAGAATGCCGCACTGATACCGCTGCATGAGGAAGCCTGCGATGTCGCCGAGGAGTTCGCGAGCCTGCGGCTCTCGTGGGTACCGCGCGAGATGAACAAGGAGGCCGATGACGAGGCCCGCCGGGCTCTGGGCGCGCCCTAGAGCGGAGTCATGTCGGTGGCGCCTCTCGGCTGCTGCCTGCGCGAGGAAGGTGGGATCCTCGAGGTCAAGGTCGCGCGGGGATGGTGCACTCGGGATGGTCCGGCCTCGTCACGTGGAGGCGCTCGAGCTGCTTCCCTGAAGGTTTGCGTCCGAGGTTGCCAGCCCCCGCGGATGGTCCACGCGGCCGTGGTGGTAGGGACGCCAGACACACAACCAGCGAAGAGTTCAGCCTCTCACTGAAGGACTTCCTTCACACTTCGCCCGCAGTGATGACACGCGTCCGCTCCGGCTTTGACGCGTTTCCTGCAATGGGGGCAATACAGGACGACGTCATCGTTCGTGATCGCGGCCGCGTAGAGGAGTATGAAGAGCGGCCAGAAGACAATGACGCCGAGGGGCTCCCAAAGCAGACCCAAGAGCCCAGCAGGCAGCCCAGCGCCCAACAGCACCGCGAACAGGACCCGGAAGCTGAAGGCTTTCTCCCAGCGTGACGGCTTCCGCGTCGGAGACGCCGTCCTGGGCGGAGCCGCGGCCGGTCCGAGGCGATCCAAGAATTCGCCGCAATAGCGGCACTTGATGGCCTGGGACTGGATGTCCTCCGCGCAGAAGGGACAACGCTTCACCTTGGCGACCCATCTGACGTGCTGTGTCCGACGACGCCCATCACTCGCCGATCTTCTTCGCCCCTAGATCGATGAGGACATCAGTTGATGTTTGCAAGCCTGGCTGCGGAGTCTGCGATACGACGACCCAGTTGCGGTCGGCGACCTGAAAGCGGTTCTGCCCCGTCGCGTCGTGAGATCTGAGGTTGTAGAACCCGGCCGCTTGAAGCGTGTCCTGGGCGGCCTGTAGGTCCATCCCGACGACATTCGGGATCACCGCGACAGCGGCGTCTCCACCGGGATCGACCGGAGGACCCGCCCCTCCGGCCGATGGCCCGCAGGTTCGATCCACCACCAGCTCCACGGGATCGTCTGTTTCGACACCAGGGGCTGGATCCTGCGCGCAGACGGTCCAAGCAGACTCATCCAGGACCCCAAATGTGCCGCCCCCGATGACCTCGTGGTCGTATCCCGCGTCCTTGAGATTGTCGATCGCGACATCCAGTCGGGTTCCAACCACACTGGGAAGCGGCTCGCTCCCGCCCACGAGTGCGCTGATACCCCACCAGATCAGGCCAGCGATCACGATCAACGCGACGACACCCACCCAGATCGAATCAGACCCGTCGCTCGAGGCGGGCTTCGTCGGCAATTGCTTGACGGGCGCACTACGAACTGGCGGAAGCGGATCCCCTGGTGATCCGAACGACCCAGCCGGCGGTCCAGATGGTGGCGGTGCGTTGACGAAAGGGGCGGTGGGTGGTGCTGGTATCGACGGGGGCGCCGGCAAGGGCTGGTGAGCACTAACTGTTGGCTCTACTCGCTCACCGCAGAAGCGGCATTTGATCGCCTCGGCCCGGATCTCTTCAGCACAGTACGGGCACCGCCTCATGCCCTCACCCGCGGCAGACGTTCCGGCCGCGGAGGACGACGGGATTGGCGGGGCATCGCTGGGGGGCTGGGGTCGTGGAGCAGACGGCGTGACGTCGAAGGAATTGCTCATGCGGATCCTTCAGGGACGGGGGCGGGATTGAGCAGGCGCGGCCGGGCGACAGCCATTCCGGGCATTCCGGTACTCCTTGGGGGCGACTTGACCAAGGATATGGGTTCGCGCTTCCCTTGTGAAGACCCCGGACGCGCGCGTAAGCCTGCCGTCAGTCGCCGACTCGGCTCCAGAACTCGACGGTGATGCCGGCGGCCTCGAATTCGCGGCGGGCCTCGACGTCGGTCAGGGTTCGGCGCTCGATGAGGTCCAGGATGTCCGCCCCGGGCTCGCCTCCCAGGGCCGCGCACGCTGCCTCGACGTGTTCGGCCCGGATGCGGAGCTCCCACTCGTACTCGCGGAGGCTCGCGCCGAAGATCTCCTCCACGCCGTCGCCGAGGTCCTGGCCGGTGAAGACGATGTCCCCGTTCTCGGCGCGTGCCACCTCCAGGTGTCGGCTGCCCTTGGCGTCGTGGGTCTGCCTGAGGACGATCTTGCGCGGCCGGTTCGCTTCGTGATCTCCGGCGCCGGTGACGAGGAACGCGTTGATCGTGAACGAGTTCGGCACGGGGCCGCCGCCCAGGAGACCGGCGTCCTCGAGCTCCGCGAGGAGCCGCTGGTTGCGCTCCTCCATCTGACGGCGGCTGCGCTCGGTGGCCTCGGGGTCGTCGGGTGGGCTGATGAACGTGGTCTCCAGCGTTTCCAGCGACACCTCCTCGCCGTCGGCGTAGATCCTGGCGTGGTGGTCGCCCCAGATCCGGTGGAAGGCGTAGAACTCGACGTACTCGCCTCGCTCCACCTCCCACTGCTCGAAGATCTCGGCGAACTTCGCTCGGAGCGCGGGGAGGTCGTCGGTCACGGCGCCGGCTCGAGGCGGGTCACGGCCGTTGTTGTGCCCCAAGCGCCGCGGTCAGTCCCCGATCTACCTCCAGAACTCGACCGGAATCCCGGCCCCCCGCTAGGATGGGTACGTTCGTTCCGGCTCTTTGACTCTTCCTCCAGTTGGGAGTGGAAGTCCGCATGATCTTGACTCCGATCCTCGGATGTGGTCCAAATTACATGTGTGTGATTCGGGTCGCCGCCCTCACCCTCCCGAATCCATCCTGAGCCTTCAATGATCGCTCCTCACGATTCGATCGTCGAACTTGTGCGCGACCTCGGCTATCAGCGCCGTGCCGAGGCTTTTCGCCTGTCGTCCGGCCAGATGAGTCACGATTACATCGATGGCAAGCGGGCGATCAGCACAGGCCCGAACCTTGTCAGGGTCGCGGACGCGATCATCGGACTCCTCGAGGAGCGAAATATCTCCTACGACGCTGTTGGCGGGCTGACGATGGGAGCGGATCCTCTTGCACACGCCGTCGCGATACGCGCAGACAAGGCCTGGTTCTCTGTGCGCAAGGCGCCGAAGAAGCATGGGAGACAAAGCCTTATCGAGGGCTGTGAGATCACACCAGGGCTTCGAGTCGTCCTGGTGGATGATGTGGTCACGACAGGCCGATCCATCCTGGACGCATTGAGCGGGGCTCTACAAGAAGGGGCTTCGGTTGTCTTTGCGGTGACCCTTGTCGATCGTGGAGACAGCGCCCAACGCCGGCTCGCGGAGGAGCAGGTCCCGTATCAGGCTCTTGTCACATACCGCGATCTCGGGATCGAGCCGGTGATCGATGAGCGAGTTGGCGTTTCGCCGCCTTAGGTCAGAAGGACGCACCTCGCTCGCAGACCTTCACGCCGCGATCGCTTGGTGCAAGTCCCCGATGGCGGCGGAGGTGGCTCTCGAAGTGCATCGACTTCGACACGTGGGGACGTGCCAAGCCCGGGGCGGGGTCGCACGGTTCGCCGGCCGGCCCGGCGACTGCGGGCGATATAGCCGATCTGCTATGTCGGGCACGATCGCTCGTTGAGAGCCCTCGTCGGGCCAGAAGGCTGCGGATTTCTCGGGGCCCGGCGCTGTAGCGACGAACGTCGTTCCTCGGCGTCTCACGCCGTCCTGGAAGCGCGCTGGCGTGGCGGCCCGCCAGTGGGCGACCGCCCGACATAGCGAATCCGCTATGTCTGTGGGACCGCTCGGTCAGCCGTGCATGTGCCCCGGCGCAGGCTGATCCCGAGGAGGTCTGTCCATGCAAGAGCCGACGAAGGACGTCGCCGCGCCGCGAGAGATCCTCGACCGCCCGTCAGGCGTCCGGCAGGCCGGGCTCGGTGCGGCCGTACTGGTCGGGGATGCGCCCCCACCCCCAGATCGGAACCGGCCGGCGGGGCGTCTCGCCGTAGGCCTCGCGTGGATCGACGCCCGCGTCCTGAACGGTACAACGGTGCTCCCAGCTGTCTCCGAAGTCGAACTCGTAGCGGAACACCTCGCCGGGCTTCACGGCGGAGGCGACGACCACCGACGCCTCGTCCTCGAAGTCGAGCTCTCCGTCGGGATCGGGCGGGCCGATGTCGCGGCCGTCGCCCAGACCGAACACGTGGAGGTGCGACTGGTCCCACCGGGCGAAGGCGTCGTCGATGGCCTGCGACAGATCGGCGAACGTGTGACGTGGTCCGACGAGCATGATCCGGCCCGGCGACGGCTCGAGGTCCTCACCGTGGCCGGACAGGAGATCGACCCGGATCGTGATCCAGTCCCTGGGCATGCCGGATGAAGGGTAGCGATCTCAGGCCGTGACGAGCTCGCGCCGGGGCCGTTCCCTGGGCCCGCTCTCGAAACCGACGACCAAGCGCATGGTGATAAGCGCCGGTCAATACCCTATGGAGCGTCGCTCCCTGCTGCACGCGGCCGGCGACGGGGCCTCTCGTTCATCCTTCGTTCGAAGTCACTCCAGCGCTTCCGGGCGACAGCGATCTCCCGCGGGATCTCGACAGCCACATGTGGAACCTGCCTCGTTTGCCCGGGACGGTCGGGAGGGTAAGGATGGGCTTGGAGCGCCCCAGGGGGACCGGCGACGTGGCCGAGATCGCGCTCGACGAGGTCTACAAGATCTACCCCGACGGCACCGAGGCCGTCCACGCCCTGAACCTCGAGATCGCCGACGCCGAGTTCATGGTCCTGGTCGGGCCGTCCGGCTCCGGCAAGACCACCGCCCTGCGGATGGTGGCCGGCCTGGAGGACATCTCCCGGGGCAGCGTCGAGATCGGCGACCGGGTCGTGAACGACGTCCCCCCCAAGGACCGCGACATCGCCATGGTGTTCCAGAACTACGCCCTGTATCCGCACATGACCGTGTACGGGAACATGGCGTTCGGCCTGAAGCTCCGCAGCGTCGCCCGCGACGAGATCGACCGGCGGGTCCGGGAGGCGGCGCGCATCCTGGGGCTGGCGGAGCTCCTGAAGCGCAAGCCGCGCAACCTGTCCGGCGGCCAGCGCCAGCGCGTGGCCATGGGCCGGGCCATCGTCCGCGAGCCCCAGGCGTTCCTGATGGACGAGCCCCTGTCGAACCTGGACGCCAAGCTCCGCGTCCAGACCCGCGCGGAGATCGCCCGCCTGCAGCGCGAGCTGCACGTCACCACCATCTACGTCACCCACGACCAGACCGAGGCCATGACGCTCGGCGACCGCGTGGCGGTCATCCGCAAGGGCGCGCTGCAGCAGGCCGACGCCCCCCAGACCCTGTACGACCGGCCCGCGAACCTGTTCGTGGCCGGGTTCATCGGCTCCCCCGCGATGAACATGGTCGAGGCGGAGGTCCAGCGAACCGACGCCGGCTGGTCGGTCTCGTTCGGCGACCTCCGCCTGGACGTGGACGACGAGGCCGTCGCCGCCCACCCCGGGCTGAAGGACTACGAGGGCCGGCGCGTCGTCGTGGGGATCCGCCCCGAGGACCTGGAGGACGCGAGCGTGAACGGCGGCGTGCCGGAGGGGCGGCGCCTGTCCACCACCGTGGACCTGCGTGAGGGCCTCGGCTCGGAGGTGGTCATCCACTTCACGATCAACGCCCCCATCGTGCTGACCGAGCACACCAAGGAGCTGGCCGTCGACGTGGGGGCGGAGGTCCTGCAGGACCTGGAGGCCAGGGCCCAGGAGTCTCGCTCGTCGTTCGTGGCCCGGCTGGACCCGCACACCACCGTGCGAGAGGGCGACCGCATCGAGCTGGCCGTGGACACCGGCCGCCTGCACTTCTTCGACCCGGAGACGAACGCCGCGATCTACGAGGGCAACGGACAGCCAGGCGCCACCGCCTGAGAGGGAGGGACGAGCCCGGAGTGGCCGTGGGAGAGGGAATCGCCACCGCGGCGGGGGCACGCCCCAGCCCGAGCCCGAGGCGCCGTGGGTGGATCGCCCGCCACCGCTTCGAGCTGCTCCTGGTCAGCCCCCTGGTCGGCTACGTCGTGATCCTGACCATCGCCCCGATCCTGGACACCATCCGGCTGTCCTTCAGCGACCCGGACGATGCGGCCTTCCCGAGCCTGGCGAGCTACCAGCAGGTGTTCGAAACGGGCGTGTTCCGCACCGCCGTGGTCAACACGGTCATCGTGGCCCTGCTCTCGCTGACCCTCGAGCTCTCGGTGGGCCTGGGCATCGCCCTGGCGCTGCACGCCAAGTTCCGGCTCCGTGGGCTGGTCCGAACGGTGACCCTGATCCCCCTGGGCGTTCCCACCATCGTGTCCGGCGCGATCATGCTGCTGATCTTCAACCGCTCGGGCTTCCTGAACTCGCTGCTGTTCACGGTCGCCGACCTGATCAACAAGATCCCGGGGGTCGAGTGGGACTTCGAGCCCCTGGGGTGGACGGTGGCCGGCGGCGTCCGCAGCCTGCTGGTGGTGGCCATCGCGGACATGTGGAAGGTCCTGCCGATCGTCACCCTGATCTTCCTGGCCGGGCTGCAGTCGATCCCCGAGGACGTCTACGAGGCCGCCGAC
>JBBDTT010000075.1:2608-8449 GCA_040904285.1 Actinomycetota bacterium | reverse complement strand
CTGGACCTCACAGGCCTGGTCGTCCGGGGCGCACTCGGCTGGGGGTGGGGGCGGTGAGGTCGGACCGTCCGTGGGATCCGGCGAGGGCGAGCCGTCGTCGGGAGGCTGCGAGGGGTCGGACGAGGGACCCCCGCCGGGCCCGCCGCCCAACCCGGGGATCGAGGTCAGGATGTCCCCGACGGTCTCCAGCAGCGTTGGCCGGACCAGATCGAGGGCCGCGACGACCACGATCCAGGACGCCCCGAGCTCGACGCGGCGGATGATCGCTCGAGCCACGGGGAGGATCCCGGCGGGCTTGGCCACCTGACTGGCCAACGCGAGCGACACGAAGATCTTGCTGCCGGTCAGCTGGTGCGCCCGGAGCAAGCCGGCCACCCGGGCGGGCGCCATCGGGGCGGGGAGCGCCTCGGCGATGGCGGCTGCGGAGTCCTCCTGAGCGTTGACGCTGGCCCGCACCCCGCGCTCCAGGGAAAGGATGCTCAGCCCGACGTCGATCGCTCGGCCCAGCATG
Source organism: Actinomycetota bacterium (assembly GCA_040904285.1). Lineage (GTDB taxonomy): Bacteria > Actinomycetota > UBA4738 > UBA4738 > JBBDTT01 > JBBDTT01. Next base: position 7,938 of record JBBDTT010000075.1, on the reverse strand, counting down.
CGGCGGTCCCATGGGTCCTTCGGCAGCACGCGAAGGGGCGTGGCGGCCGTCGGAACGGCCTGGGCGACGACCACGGCCTGCCAGAGGGAATTCACGGTGACGGGGCCGCCCGGGGCGGCGATCCGGGCCCGCCCGCTGTACACCCCGACGCGCGTCGAGAGCGCTCGGTCGATTCGGAAGGCGGACGTGTCGAGGGGGCTGATCGTGACCCGGCCGACGTCCACGGAGAGTCCGGAACCCTCCGCGAGAACCGCGCCGAGCATGAGCTCGGCGCCCCCGGCGGAGCCCATCCGGACCCGGCTCGCCGGGCCGATCTCGATCCGCCCGGTGTCCGAGAGCTGAAGCTGCGCCCCGCCCTCTGCGTCGGAGCGCACCTGGTCGCCGGGAACGAGCTCGGTGGGCTCGGTGACGGCCTCCCACGTGACGTCGTGGAGGACCTCGACCCGCCCGTCGAGTGGCGTGAGGGTCCCGACCGCCACGGGCTCGGGGCTCCCCGAGCAGCCCGAAGCGACCAGCGCAAAGACGCCAGCCGCAGCCACGAGGCGCTTCATGAGCCCGCTCACTTTCCTCGTCGTCCCACTTCGGCCGCGGGCAGGCCGATCTTGAACGTCGTTCCCTTACCGGGACGGCTCTCCGCAGAGATCGTGCCCCGATGAGCTTGAACGATACGCTTTACGAAGGCAAGACCCAACCCCAGGCCACCGAACGTGCGCGTGTCCGAGCCGTCGAGCTGGCGGAAATCCTGGAAGAGGTCGGGGAGGCGTTTGGGCGGGATCCCGATGCCCTGGTCGGAGACCTCCAGCTCCACGGCGGCCTTGCCGTTCACGCTTCCGTTTCGCCGGACCGACACCGTGATGGTCCCGCCATCCGGCGAGTACTTCACCGCGTTGTCCAGCAGCTCGTCCATCGTTCGGCGGAAAAGCGGCACGTCCACGAGCGCCCGGGGCGCACCGGGCCCGAAACGGGTCACGAACCGATGCCCCGGCGCCCGGTCGCGCCACTCGTCCACCGAGCGGACGATCAGCGGGCGGAGCACGACGGATTCGGGCTCGACCGGCATCCGGCCCGCCTCGATCGCCGAGTAGTCGAGAAGCATCCCGACGATGCGCTCCATCCTGCGAGCTGAAGACAGGATGCCCTTCGCGAAGTCCGCGACGCGAGCCGCATCGAAGTCGCGCCTGGTGAGCAGCTCGGCGTAGCCGACGATGGGTGTGAGCGGCGTCCGAAGCTCGTGCGAGACGGTCGCCAGAAACTCCCGCTTCACCCGGTCGACCTCGGCCTCCTGGCTCCGGTCGCGGATCAGGAAGACCCGGCCCAGCACCTCGCCGGTGCCCCCCTTGATGGGAGCCGAGGAGATCGCGACGGGCACCTCCTGGCCCCCGCGCCGCAGGAACGCGAAGCCCGAGGGGATCCCCTTCCCCCCGAGGGATGCGCCCTGGGCGGTGCGCCCCACCAGCACGTCGGCGAGGGGGCGTCCGACCGACTTCGAACGGACGAGCCCGCCGATGCGCTCGGCCGCCGGGTTGAGGGTGACCACGCGGCCGGCCACGTCGACCGCGACCAGCCCGTCTCCCATCGAGTCCAGCACCGTCTCGAGCTGGTCTCGCACCCGGGCTTCCTCCTCGACGGCCTCGCGGAGGGATTCCGTCGTGCTCGACAGGGACTCGGTCATGCGGTTGAACGCCACCGCCAGGTCGCCGACCTCGTCCTCGCCCGACACCGGCGCCTTCGTGGTCAGGTCGCCAGCCTGGACCTGGCGTGCGGCCGCGGTCAGCTGGCGGATCGGGTGCGTGAACCGTCGCCCGAACACGAGCGATAGCAGGATGGCCACGGCGACCGCGCCGAGCGTGACGAGGAAGAGCACGCGGTACACCCCCTGCTCGGTGGCGGCCAGGATCTCCGTCGGCTCGGTACCCACGAGGGCCCCCACGACGAGACCGTCCGTCCGGAGCAGGGGCCGCACGTCCACGAAGTACTCCACCCCGTTGATCGTGGCCGGCGCGCTGAACTGCTCGCCGCGCTCGATAGCGTCGCGCTCGATCCGCTGCACGAGGTCCGGCGGCAGGGAGGTCGACGCGTCCACCCCCTCGAGGCTGGAGGCGGACACGGCCCGGTTGCGGACGATGAAGGCATCCGTGCCGGGCCCCAGCTGACCGAGGAGGCCGTTGTCGAGCCGAAACCCGACGACCATCACGCCCAGCCGCGGCGGGGGGAACGGAGCGGCGCCGACGACGACCAGCCGGTGCTCCCCCAGCCCATCCACCGAGGCGCTGACCGCCTGGGTCGATCGCGCCTGGGCGACCACGTCCGATCCCGCCAGCTCGAAGATCTCCGCATCCGACCCCAGGCCGACCGACGTGATGACCTCCCCGGACCCGTCCACCGCGACGACGAAGTCGAGCTGAAGGATCCGTCTGAGGATCCTGGACAGTCGCAGGACCGCCCCTCGGTCGCCGAGGGCCTCGGCCACGGCCGTGGCGGATCCCTGGGCGGTCTGGGCCGCGGTGACCGCCTCGGGCTCGAAGCGATCCGCCAGCGCCTGAGCCTCGTCCGAGACCCGGGCGGCCGTCTCCCGTCGGAGGTTGTTGCCGATCACCTGGGTGATCGCCGAAGAGACCGCCAGGATCACGACGAGCAGGACGGCCACGAACGAGGCCACGAATCGGAACCGGATGCTTCGCCTGGTCGCCGACATGACGCCCGCCGCGACGAGCCCCCAGCCCAGTGCGCGGCCGAGGTGGGCCATGAACTCCGCGCCCGCGAAGCCCGATTCGGGGATGGCGAAGAAGGACTCCCCGGCCCCGATCATGACCAGGCCGGCGGCGATCGACAGCTGGCCGCGATCCCGAGGAGACCGCCAGCCGTACGCGATCCCGGCGGCCAGCGCCGTGGCGGCGGGAACGACCGACTGGACCGGCGCGCTCACGATGGCCAGGCCCGCGAACGCCGGAGGGCGGACCAGAAGCGCGGATCCGAGGATGAGCACGTATCCCGCCGCGCGCAGGGCGCCCGCGAGATCCGAGGCTTCGCCGACGACGGCCGCCCCGTGGAGGGCCTCGGCGGCAGCCAGGGTGAGGAATCCCGCCGCGCCGGCGACGCGCCCCGGTCGCGTCCCCTCCGTCCGGCGCCCGGCGACGAACGCCGCCGCGATGGCAATGGTCAGCGTGAAGAGATGAGCGGCGAAATGGAGCGGTAGGAGCGTCGTGGAAGTCATAACCCGGCCGGCCGTCCGAGTATACGCGCCGCCTGTTGGACCCCGGCTAGGGGTAGAGGGCCTCCAGGCCGAGCATGTCCCCCAGGCCGAGCGTGCTCGCCGAACCGTCGCACGCGGCGGTCTGGGTGCTCATCGTGAGGTGGGGATGGGTCTCCTCGGCCACGTGGCCGAGCCCCAGTGAATGGCCTCGCTCGTGGGTCGCGACCGCCGTGAGGTCGTACATCTGCAGACACACGCCGGGCCGGGTCCGGTACCACGGCACCAGGTTGTTGAACACGACGTCACTCTCCACGAGCTCCGATCCCAGTCCGTAGTTGCACGTCCCGGCGAGGATCGGCCGCGGCAGCACCGCCCACCCGACCACGTTGATGCCGTCCGCCCCCAGACAGAGGGTGCCGACGATGCCCGGGTCGTGGACCGCCCGGCCCCGATACTCGACCGAGGCCCGGACCGCGTCGGGCCGGCCGCACAGGTTGTAGGCGACGGCCACGTTTCGGGTCCCGTCTCGGAAGGCGGCCTCCGCGTCGGCGACGGGGAGCTGCGGCGGGTTTCCGCGCGGGTTGAAGAACCAGCGGAGGGTCTGCCGCCACTGGCCACCCCCGAAGACGTACGCGGCGTCCGCGCACTCTCCCGGCGCCGCGGCCGCGGCAGGGGCTTGCCGGGCACGCGATCCGGTCTGAGGCCCGACCTGGAGCGAGCCATCGGCCCTCCGGCGCGCGAACAGGCTCAGCGCCCCCCCTTCGGCCAGGTCGAACGTGGCCTGGACCCAGCGGCCGCGGGCCGGCGCCCGGACTCCCACCCCGCCCTCCCCCCACACGATCGTCGTCGGGGCGGTGGGGGCAGCGACTCCGGCGTGCGAGGCGGGCGTGGCCCCCAGCACGGCTACGGCGAGGACCAGGCCGAGGACGATCGGGCGAACGGGCCGGGCGCGGCCGCGGGCGGAAGGCACATACAAGACGTTCGTCCCCGAAGGGAGCGAATCCTGCGGATCAGACCCCGGGGCAGCGGCACGTCCTGGAGAGATAGGCCAGGGCGTCCTCGAGGTGGTCGACCGGCACGAGCTCCAACCCGGTCCCGGCCGCCCGCGCGCCCTCGTGGTCAGCACGGGGAACGAGGAACACCGTGGCCCCCGAGCGCTCGGCGGCGACGACCTTCTGGCCGATTCCGCCGATCGGCCCCACGTTACCGTCGAGGTCGATCGTTCCGGTCCCCGCGATCCTTCGTCCGGCCGTGAGATCCCCGGGTGTGAGCAGGTCGATCAGACCGACCGACCACATCAGACCCGCCGACGGTCCGCCGATGTCCCCGCTCTCGATGAGCACGGAGAACGGGAAGTTGTCCAGGACATTGGTGCCCTCGACGCCGATGCGGGGATCGCCTCCGTCCCCCGGGCGCTCGGCCCGAACCCCGACGGTGCGCGTCTGATCCTCCACCCGGACGGTGAACTCCACCGCGCGGGAGGCGCCCACGCGGCGCACGTGCTCGACGACGTCGTCGGCCGAACCGACCGGCCGGCCGTCCACCCGGACGATCAGGTCGCCGGGGAACAGGCGGCCGTCTGCCGGAGACCCCGGCTCGACGCGGCGAACGAGAGCTCCCCGCCCGTGGCGGCGGGGATAGCCGGCCACGCGGGCGAGGGCCACGGAGGCGGCGGTGAGCTTGCTCTCGTCCATCTGCGAGAGCTGGATGCGCGTCTCCTCCTGCTGTGTGCGGCCCGGCGGAAACAACAGCCGCTCGGGGACGACCACGACGAACTCATCCAGCCAGGCGGAGATCGCATCCGGCACGGAGGCCCGTCCGTAGGTCACCGTGGTGAGCAGGAGCTGCCCCTCCGAGGGATAGACCTCGGCGCCCTCCACCCGGATCCTGGGGAACACATCGCGAGCCGGACCGGGAGCGATCGCGAACAACGGCAGGGGAACGATCGCCACCACGATGAGCGCGGCGAGGGCCGGCACCAGCGCCAGGACACGGAGGAGCGAGCGGTTCACGAGCGCAGGCTAGTCGCGAATGGAGATGGTCCGTGGCGGGAACATCCAGGTCCTCTGATGCGTCCGGTTCGAGGGGTACGCTTCGCGTGGTGCAGGACGTGATCGTGTTGGTGCTGGCATTCGCT
>JBBDTT010000075.1:0-2598 GCA_040904285.1 Actinomycetota bacterium | reverse complement strand
GGCGGCGTCGTGTGGCGCCTGAGCGCGGGGCCTGCGGGGATCTCGCGTCCCCGCCGGCGGGTTCGCTTCGACGAGACCCTCGAGGTGACCTCGCTGCCGGTCGTGGAGGGCGGGATCTCGCTGGCCTCGTCCTCCATCGCCTTCGAGGAGTCGCCGGCGGATCCCTCGCACCGCACCTGGTCGGCGTTCCGGCTGGTCCTGCTGATCGTCGCGGTGGCCGGTATCGGCGCCGGAACGATCTGGGTGATCGCCCGCTTCCTGAACGAGGCCCTCGCCAGCCGCCTGACGGGGACGCCCTAGTCGGGGGTCACGTCGCGGATCTCCCGGACCAGCGTCTCGGAGATCCTGTCGTCGTCGCGAAGCCGGCCCTCCAGGTTGTACTCCCCCGCGAACCCGGCGATGGCGTCCCGGGTCGCGTCGTCGTAGGTCCCGTCGGCCTCCCCCGCGAACCTGCCCAATCGCGTGAGCCGCCTCTGCAGGTCGGCGACCAGGTCCGGACCGGCCTCCAGCTGCGCGTCGTTGCGGATCAGGATGTCGCGGTCGTAGGCCTCGAAGACCCTGGCCAGCTCCGACGGGGCGTCGGGATGGTCGTCCACGCGGAGGTCGACGTAGCGATCGGTATAGCCCTCGTAGCCGCCCGACTCCCGGACCACGAGCAGGGCCGCCGACTGGCGGCCTCGTCGGTCGCCGCCCGCCCGGTCGCCCGCGGCGAGCGCCGCGAGCAGACGATCCACCAGGTCACCGGCCGCCGACTCGTACCCCCGGCACATCGCGTCGACGACCTCGGGGCCGACCAGGATGTTGCCCTGTGCCGCGAAGCCGTCGCCGCTTCGCCCTCCCGCCCAGTCCATGCACGACGCACCCGTGAAGGTTGCGGCCCGTCCCGCCGCATCGACCATCCCCACCTGGCGGTGCTCCCGGCCGTCGTCCGCCTCCACGAGCCGCTCGAGGGCCACGGGCGCCGAACCGCTCGACCCCTCCATCAGCGTGAGGCCCTCGGGGCCGTACGAGGTCCGGGCCCAGGCCTGGGTCGCCACCGCGCCGACCCCGGCCTTGGCCCACGGGACGACGACCCCGACGGCCGGAAACTTGGACGCCACAACGACGCCGAGGTCGCCGCTGGACGGGTCGAACCCGACGATCGAGAAGGTCACTTGCGCTTGCCGAGGCGGCCGTGGAGGCCGGAGGTGGAGCTCATGAAGAAGTTCGCCTGCAGGTCGGGCAGGTAGTCCAGGAGCCGGCCCGCGCCCAGGACGACCGTCTCCAGAGGCTGTTCCGTCAGGTTGACCGGGACCTCGCACTCCTGGGCGAGACGCGCCTCGAGGCCTCGGAGCAGGCCCCCGCCGCCAGTGAGGAAGATGCCCCGCTCCAGCACGTCGTGGGCGAGCTCGGGCGGGCTCTCCGAGAGGCATCCCCGGGTGGCCTCCACGATCGCCCGCACGTTCTCCGAGAGCGCCTCACGGATCTCGTCCTCGGTCAGCGTGACCACCTTCGGCATCCCGGTGGAGACCTCGCGGCCGCGGATCTCCGCGGTCCGCGCGTCGCCGGTCGGGTAGGCGGATCCGATCGCGATCTTCAGCTGCTCCGCGGTCTTCTCGCCGATGGCCAGGCCGTACTCCTTCCGAACGTGCCCCTGCACCGACGCATCGAGGTCGAACCCCCCCACCCGGATGGCGCGCTTCGTGACCAGGCCGCCCATCGACACCACGGCCATCTCGCTGGTCCCGCCGCCCACGTCCACGATCAGGTTCCCGACCGGCTCGTGGATGGGCAGCCCGGCGCCGATGGCGGCCGCCATCGGCTCCTCGATGAGGGTCACGCTCCGCGCCCCGGCCGAGGTTGCCGCCTCCTCGACGGCGCGGCGCTCCACCTCGGTGATCGCCGAGGGCACGCAGATGAGCACGCGGGGGCGGGCGAACCGGGTCACCCCGACGCTTTTCAGGATCAGCTTGATCATGCGCTGGGTTATGTCGAAGTCGGTGATCGCTCCCCGGCGCAGGGGGCGCACGGCGACGATGTAGGCCGGCGTCCTGCCGATCATCTCCCACGCGTCGTCGCCCATCGCGAGGACCTCTCCGCTGCGCGAGTTGAGGGCGATGACCGTCGGCTGGTTGAACACGATCCCCTGCTGATGGCGGAAGACGAGCGTGTTGGCGGTGCCGAGATCGATGGCGAGGTCGCGCCCCTGCAAAGCGGCACCTCCGGCCGGACGGGTGGCGACTCATTCTAGGGGGCGGCCCCGCGAGGAACGGGCAGGGTGGCCCGCGTAGTACCCTCGGCCCACCGATGGACGAGCTCGATCGCGAACTTCTCAACGTCATCCAGAACGACTTCCCGATGGAGTCGGCCCCCTTCGCCGAGCTCGGGCGCCGGTTGGGGATCGACGAGGCCGAGACCCTGACGCGGATCGCGCGGCTGAAGGACCAGCACGTGATCAGGCAGGTCTCTGCGATCTTCGACACACGCGCCCTGGGCTACCGGTCCTCCCTGGTCGCGATGGCCGTCCCGAAGGATCGCCTGGAGCGGGCCGCCGAGCTGATCAACGCCCACCCGGGCGTCTCGCACAATTACCGACGGAACCACGAGTTCAACCTGTGG
>JBBDTT010000074.1:0-8554 GCA_040904285.1 Actinomycetota bacterium | reverse complement strand
TGTCCCGGAACACGCTCGATGCGTATCGCCGCGACCTGGAGCGCTACGCGGGCTGGCTTCGCGGCGAGGGCATCTCCGACGGCCGGGCGGTCGACGAGGAGCGGGTGAGCCGGTTCCTGCAGGCCCTGGGCCGCAGCGAGTACGAGCCGGGGAAGCGCTACACCGCGTCGACGGTCGCGCGGACCCTCGCCGCCGTCCGCACGTTCCACCGGTTCATGGTGAGCGAAGGGGACGCGGTGGAGAACCCCGCCGGCGGCGTGGCCCGGCCCAAGGTGCCCCGGAACCTGCCCCACCCCCTGGCCCTCGGCGACGTCGAGGCCCTGGTCGGCGCGCCGGGCTCCGACGGGCCCGTGCCGCTGCGCGACACCGCGATCCTGGAGACGCTGTACGGCGCCGGGCTGCGCATCTCCGAGCTCGTCGGGCTGGACGTCGACGACGTGGACACCGAGGAGGGCTCGGTCCGGGTCATCGGCAAGGGGAACAAGGAGCGGGTCGTCCCCCTCGGCCGGTACGCCGCCCGTGCGGTCGACGCCTATCTGACGCGATCCCGCCCCACGCTGGTCCGCCCGGGCTCGAAGGGCGCGCTGTTCCTCAACCAGCGCGGCGGCCGGCTGACCCGGCAGGGGTGCACCATGATCCTGAAGGCCGCGGCCAGACGAGCCGGCCTGAAGGTCCGGGTCACGCCCCACAGCCTGCGCCACTCGTTCGCCACGCACCTCCTGGAGGGGGGCGCGGACGTCCGGGTCGTGCAGGAGCTCCTGGGGCACGCGAGCGTGGCGACGACGCAGATCTACACCCTGGTCACCGAGGACCACCTGCGCGAGGTGTACTACACCGCCCATCCCCGGGCCCGGCGGGAACCGGAGCCGGCAGGACGGTGAGCGCGGTGACCGAGCGGCGGATCCTGCTGTTGGTGTGCGACTCGTTCGGTGTGGGCGGCGCGCCGGACGCGGAGGCCTACGGCGACGCCGGCTCGGATACCCTCGGGAACATGTCGCGCGCGGCTGGCGGGCTCGCGGCCCCGAACCTGGCCGCTCTGGGTCTGGGCCACCTCACGGCGATCGAGGGCGTGGCCCCGGACGCGGCGCCCGGAACCGCGCACGGCGCGCTCGTCCAGCGCTCCGCCGGCAAGGACACGACCACCGGCCACTGGGAGATCGCCGGGGTCGTCCTCGACACGGCGTTCCCGCTGTACCCCGAGGGCTTCCCGCCGGAGGTCATCGGACCGTTCGAGGCCGCGATCGGCCGAGAGGTCCTCGGGAACAAGCCGGCCAGCGGGACGGAGATCCTCGAGGAGCTGGGGGAGGAGCACCTGCGCACCGGCGCGCCGATCGTCTACACGAGCGGTGACTCGGTGTTCCAGATCGCGGCGCACACGGACATCGTGGCCCTCGGGTTGCTCTACGAATGGTGCCTGACCGCGCGGGGCCTGCTGCGGGGGCGCCACGAGGTCGGCCGGGTCATCGCCCGCCCGTTCGAGGGCCCTCCGGGTGCGTTCGTGCGCCGCCCGGAGCGGCGCGACTACTCGGTCCCGCCGCCGCGTCCCACCCTCCTGGAGCAGGTGGCCGGCGCGGAGATCCCCGTGTACGGCGTGGGCAAGATCCGCGACATCTTCGTGGAGCGGGGACTCACCGACGCGACCTACTCCTCCTCGAACGACGACGGGGTGGACCGCACGCTCGAGTATCTGGGACGGCCGGGACCCTCCCTCGTCGTCACCAACCTGGTGGACTTCGACTCGAAGTACGGGCATCGCAACGACCCGGAGGGATACGCCCGGTGCGTGGAGGCGCTCGACGCCCGGATGCCCGAGCTGACCGGGGCCCTGGAGGGGGACGGCCTGCTGTTCCTCACCGGCGACCACGGCTGCGATCCGACGATGGCGCCGACCGATCACACCCGGGAGCGGACGCCCTGCCTGGTGGCCGGCCTGGGCGACGCGCCGCCCGTCGACCTGGGGGAGCGGGCCTTCTCGGACCTGGGCGCGACGATCGCGGAGGCCCTCGGCGTGCGGACCACCGGACTGGAGGGCGAGAGCTTCGCCCACGACCTGGGGTTGGATTGAGGCGATGAGCGGGACCGACTTCCGAGATGTCGTCGCCGCCAAGCGCGACGGGGCCCCCGTCGCCGAGGCGCGGCTGCGCGAGTTCGTCCTGGCCTACGCGAAGGGCGACGTGCCGGACTACGTCGCGTCCGCCTTCCTGATGGCCGCGTACGTCCATCCCCTGTCACCGGAGGAGACCCTGGTCCTGACGCGGGCGATGATCGAGAGCGGTGAGACGGTTCGCTTCCGGCGGGTGGCTCGTCCGACGGTGGACAAGCACTCCACGGGCGGCGTGGCCGACGGGGTCACCCTCGCGTTCGCTCCGCTCGCCGCGACCATGGGCCTGGCCGTGGCCAAGCTGTCCGGAAGGGGGCTGGGCCACACCGGCGGGACCCTCGACAAGCTCGAGTCGATCCCCGGGTTCCGCACGGATCTGACGGTCCGTCAGATCGAGGAGCAGGTCGAGTCCGTGGGCTGCGTGGTGGCCGGGCAGACCGGTGACCTGGTGCCGGCGGACGGGGCCCTGTATGCACTGCGCGATGCCACGGCGACCGTGGGCAGCCTGCCGCTCATCGCGGCGAGCGTGATGAGCAAGAAGCTCGCCGTGAACACCGACCTCATCCTGCTCGACGTGAAGGCCGGCAGCGGTGCGTTCATGAAGACGCCGGCCGAGGCCGAGGCGCTGGCCGAGGCGTGCATGCGCCTGGCCGCCGACTTCGGCCGGCGGGCCCGCGCGGCCGTCACGGACATGTCCCAGCCGCTCGGCGAGGCCGTCGGCAACGCCCTCGACGTGGCCGAGGCCGTGCACGTCCTCCGCGGCGAGCGAGAGGGCCGGCTCACCGACCTGGTGGTGCGGTTCGCGGCGGAGGCGTTCGGCACGCTGGGGGAGGGGAACCTGGGAGAGAGCAGGGCTCGCCGGGCGCTCGAGGACGGCTCCGCCCTCGAGACCTTCGCCCGGATGATCGAGGCGCAGGGAGGCGATCCCCGCGTGACCGACGACCCGTGGGCGGTCCTCCCGCGCGCGCCGGTGACGTTGCCGGTCCCGCCGCCCGGCGCCGGGTGGCTCGTCGCCGTGGACGCGGAGGCCATCGGCCACGCGTCGACCTTCCTCGGCGCCGGGAGGGCGAAGAAGGGCGATCGCATCGATCCCTCGGTGGGCATCGAGTTCCTGCCGAAGATCGGCGACCGCATCGAGCACGACGACGACCTGGCCGTGGTGCACGCTCGGACGCAGGACGACGTCGACGAGGTCGAGCTCCGGCTGGCCGAGGCCGTCACGCTGTCGGAGGAGCCCGTCGAGGCCCCGCCCCTGGTGTACGGCTGGCGATCCACCGAGGACGCGGCACCGTGAACGACCTCCTGTTTGCGATCTACCTGCTGATCTGGCTCATCCCGAGCCTGACGCTGCACGAGTTCGGGCACGCCTACGTCGCCGACCGTCTGGGGGACCGGACGGCGCGCAACGCCGGACGCCTGACGCTGAACCCGATCCCGCACATCGACCCCTTCGGGACCGTGATCCTTCCCGGGCTCCTGCTGTTGCTGGTGGCGTTCGGGAGAGGGTCAGGCTTCCCCGTGTTCGCGTTCGCCAAGCCCACGCCGTTCAACCCGAACAACTTCAAGGATCCCGCCAAGGGGACGATGTGGACGGCGTTCGCCGGGCCGCTCGTCAACCTGGTCCTCGCCGTCATCGCGGCGGTGGTGTTCCGGGTGATCCGGGGGACCGGCACCAGCCAGCTGGGGATCTTCTTCGGGGCGGGTCTGATCATCAACGTCATCCTGTTCGTGTTCAATCTGATGCCGATCCCCGGACTGGACGGGTCCAGGGTCCTGGCCCGGTTCCTCCCGCCTCGGGCCCGGGAGATCTACCGGGGCCTCGACCAGTACCTGGCGCTGTTCATCCTGCTGATCTTCTTCCTGTTCCCGGGCCCGATCTTCGCCATCGTCCGCGGCCTGGGGAACGGCCTGTGCGGCATCCTGGTCGGCGCCGACTGCATCTAGCTTCTTGAGCTGGCGAGACCAAGATGTAGCCTTGATGGGAGCTCACGCCGTGTGGAATCTCGTCGGCTCCTTTGACCCCATGGGGCATCACTGATGTCTAACCGCAGGCGCTGGACCGGACCGGTGGCCTGTCTAATGCTGATCGGCCTCTTCGCCGGATGCGGGAGGGGGACAGCCGGTTTGAGCCAAGAGGAACTCCGCATCGACGTTGGGCCGGTGTTCGGGATGGCGTGGGTGAGCGATAACCAACTGGTAATGAGCCGCACCATCGGGGATGCGACGGGGCCAAGCAAGGCCGACGCGTGGACATTCGATGTTGCTGCTGAGCGCATGCAGCGAATCGACCTGCCGGGGCCTCAGAAGGGTTGCCGAGGTAGGGACTACATGCGCCCGGCTCGCGTGTCGGGGCGAAGTGTTCTTCTGTTCTCGCTGTGTTACTCCGAGACATTCGATGGCAGGTTGGACGAGGGAAGCGTAGTCGTCGTGGACCTTGATACGGGCCAGCTTCAGGAGCTCGTTCCCTCCAACGTGGCGTTCAATCCGCAGACCATCGCTTGGCATCGGGGGGAAGGGCTTATCTCGAAGAGCAGCGGTCTTTGCGCCGGCATCGCGCGCCTGACACCCGACGGAGTGGAGCGGTGGGACGTGATGGTTGCCGATCGGCGGGTGGATGAGCCCGTGTTCAGTGAGGCTCAGGATTGCTCCCAAGAGATCCGGGCGGACCTGCCCGCAATCAGCCAGAGCGGTCGGATAGCGTTCATGGCTTCCCCCGACTCCGTTGGAATTGACGGTTTTGCCCGAGGGTCTGTCCCCTGGTTCATCTATGTGATGGACGAGAACGGGGCTCCCGAGCAACTGCCCGTGGAGATAGAGCATCCGAGCGACTTGAGGTGGTCGCCCTCGGGCACGGCCCTCGCCTTTAGTGGAACCGTGGCCGGTAAGGGCGACGGTCTCTGGGTCATGTCGTTGCCGCAGGGTGAGCTGAAGAAGATTTCTGGGGAGAGGGTCTCCTCGTTGGATTGGGCGCCGGAGGGCGAGCGCATTGCGGCCGTCCTCGAATCCGGCGAGGATGCGGAGTGGCCTCGGAACGTGCGATTGGTGATCTACCGGGTAACTGAATCGACCCGAGTTTCGTAGAGGACCTGTCCACGAAAGTGGGGCAAGCTCAACCAATGGCCTGTAGACGCTGGACCGCTTCGACGAGCGTCGTGATGCTCATGACTCTATTCGCCGGATGCGGAGGAATCACCCCAAGCAAAGGTCATGAGGAGCTTCGGGTGGACGTTGGGCCCGTGTTCGACTTGGCTTGGGTCGGTGAGAGCCGCGTCGTGATGAGCCGGGTCATAGGAGACGGAACAGGATCGGACACGGCCGACGTCTGGACGTATGACGTCGTTGCTGAGAGCTTGGAACGAGTCGACCTACCAGGGCCGCCGAAGGAATGCCGGGGCATCGCATACATGCGCCCTTCGCGCCTCTCCGACCGGAGCGTTCTCCTCTACTCCCTGTGCTATTCGCCGACCTTCGACGGAAGGTTGAACGTCGGTAGCATCCTCTCGCTGAATCTCGAAACCGAAACGCTCCGACCGCTGGTTTCCGCCAACGTCAACTTCAATCCTTCTCGCATCGACTGGAGGGAAGGTCAAGGTCTGATCTCAAGGAGTAGCGGTCTGTGTGCCGGCATCGCTCGCCTTACTCCCGAAGGCGTCGAGCCGTGGGATGTGACGGTAGCCGGTCGACGGATCGATGAAGAGGTGTTCTCGGAAGCGGTCAGCTGCTCGGAGCAGATTCGAGCCGACATGCCGACGATCGGCCCGAATGGCCAAGTCGCGTTCATCGCCTCCCCCGAATCGGTCGGGGTCGATGCTTCGGGCCGGGATTCGATCCCCTGGCTCATCTATGTGATCGCAGAAAGCGGTGTTCCCGAGGCGCTGCCCGTGGAGATAGTCGATCCAAGCGCCTTGAGGTGGGCGCCCTCCGGCCAAGCGCTTGCCTTCGGTGGCAAGGTTGCAGGCAAGGGTGACGGACTATGGATCATCTCCTGGCCCGAAGGTCAGCTAACGAAGGTATCCAGAGAAACTGTCTCCGCGCTGGACTGGGCCCCTGCCGGCGATCGCCTTGCCGCCATCGTGGAAGCAGGTACGGGCGCGGAGTGGCCGCCGAAGGTTCGGCTGCTGGTATACCGTCTAACGGACGTCTAGGACCAACGTCCTGGAACCAACGGGTTCGGAATTTGAACATCAGTTCGACGAGGGTCACCAACGTTAGCGTGCGGCCTTCCCGATGCGCCTCGGACACGCTCTCGACGCGGAAACAACCGACGCCGGTGGGCCGTGTCCTGGAGGGGGATAGTCCTGCTACGCGTAGATGAGTTCGCCAAAGCCTTCGCGGTGGCAGTGGGCTGCTTCGCGCTCCTATTTCTGCTGACCAATTCTTATACGCCGCCCATATTCATCTCGGGAGAGCAGGCGAGATCTCCGGAGGAAGAACTGGAGCGTCTCAAGACAATCGGCGGCCCAGCCTGGCCAGGCACGACATATCAGGCAGCTCACCGTAATGGTGAGGTCATCTTGACTCGGTATTGGCTGGGCCTGCTCGAGAGCCGGATAGCTGTCATTCCCCGGCCGCTTGATTGGGAGTACTCGTCGGAGGTTGAACTTGGTCCCGCCCAGGGGACGCAGACGTTGGTGCTCGGAGGCTTCTCCACCATAGTGGGGGTTGTGGCGGGAGGTCTGTTTGCAAGGTCACGGCGCTCCATGTCGAGAGGGTCTTGACGTGAATGTGGGTCCTTGCCCACTTCAATCTCCTGATCTCCCTGATCAGCTTGCCCAGGCTCGAGGTGACTCGATGAAAGACGTGTGGACTTGACCCGGGCCCTTCTCCAGGGTCCATTCGATTCCAACGGGACCTCCAGAGCTCACACGGTATGGGTCGAGCTAGTCATGGGTCACGGGATTGCGGGCGGTTCACTGGTGCAGATCGGGGAACTCGTGTTCGGGTTGGATTGAGTGGTGACGATTGCGAGGCCAGGAAGCTGGCAATCTCTCATTGCTCCCCTCCTCATCGCGGCGGCGCTTGTTGCATGTGGCCCGGAGAGTGGCGGAACGGACATGGTCCTACCATCCTCCTCGGCTGTTACCAGTCTTCAGGACGTGTATGGAGTCGGATGCCCGACTGGTTGGGAGTACAGGCGCTATTTCTCCAGCGGTCTCGGGGTGGAGTTCCGAGATCCAGCATCATCGGTCCCCGTAGATCCTCCGATCGTCGCGGAGTTCATTCCGTTTCCGACCGGCTTCGCGTCGGAGAACGGTGATGCGAAAGTACTCGCGGAGTTCCTGGTTGCCCGTGGCGATTACCGTATCCAGAACATTGCCGAGACGGAGTGGAACGGCCGGTCCGTTACCGTGGTAGATCTGATCGACCCGACGAATGGGCGTGTGGCCCGTCACCTCTTCTATCGGGGGATGAGCTACGGAGGGGAGTGGCTGACGATCCTCCTTACGGGAAAGAAGTCCGTCGAGAGTAAGTTCGAAGAGGCGCTGGGAGGATTCCGACCCCTCAAGACATCCGTTGAGCTGGATGCGACGCTTCGCACCCAACCCTGGAAGCCCTGTCCCTGACGGCTACCGCTTTTCCGCCTAGGGCGCCCATGGAGGTCCGTGCGCGCTACGTCGTGCTGCGGTATGAATCGCCCCGGGCTTGATGGAGGGCCTGATGTTCCCCCCACATCGGACCCGAGGCGGTTCACCTTTGCCGGAGACGGCCTTCGATGCTCCCATTCCGAACCCGTTCGTTCGACCTAGATGTCGCCGGTTCCGGGAATCGCGGGGCGGGGCCGGTATCCTTGTCTCCCATGAGCCGGGCGGAGGGCCTGCAGGCCGAGCCGGGCGCGTTCGAGGTCGACCTCCCCGTCTGGACGGGACCCTTTCGCGCGCTGGCCGAGGCGATCCTGGGACAGAAGGTCGACGTCTGCGACGTCTCGATCGCTCGCGTGGTCGAGACGTTCATCGCCCGGTCGAAGGACGAGGCCGGCGGGTGGACCCTCGAGGAGGCCACGTGGTTCGTGGCCACGTGCGCCACGCTCCTGGAGCTCAAGGTGAACCGCCTGCTCCCGCGCCACGTCGAGCCCGACGAGGAGGACATCCTGGGCGCGTCGCCGGACCTGCTGTACGCACGGCGCCTGGAGCTCGCCGCCTTCCGGCAGGCCACCCGCGACGTCGCCCGCCGCCTGGAGGAGGGCTCGCGTTTCTTCGGCCGCGACGCGGGACCGGGTGAGGAGTTCGCCCACCTGTACCCCGACATCATGGCCAAGGTCACCCCGGAGCAGCTGGCCGAGGCCGCCGCCGACATCCTGCGGCCCCCGCCGGCGGTGGACCTGTCCCACGTCGCGCCGATCCGGGCGTCGGTCTCCGAGGCCCTGGCCTGGATCGTGGAGGCGATGCAGCGCCGCGGCGCCTCGCGGTTCCGCGAGCTGGTCGCGGACTGCGCCGAGCCCATCTACGTGGTGGT
>JBBDTT010000073.1:4242-8574 GCA_040904285.1 Actinomycetota bacterium | reverse complement strand
CCGAGCTCCGCCGCACCGGCGACGGCTCGCTGTCCGAGACCAACCGCTCGAACCAGGGCCCCGACTTCGCGGTGGCGTACGCCCACATCAACGCGTGCGGGAGCGTGGCCAGCACGCTGCTCCACGAGGCCACGCACACGATGGGCGCGGTCGCCCAGGACGCCTGGGGCACCGACCGCCGCGGCCACTGCGCCGATGGGCTCGACCTGATGTGCACGAGCGGACGGCTGTGCCCGACGCTCCGCTACGACTGCGGCGACGACACCTACTTCGATCCGGCGCCCCGGCGCGGCGAGTACCTCTACACGCACTGGAACATCGCCTTCTGCATCAACCGCTTCATCAGCCGGTCCGGCTGCATCACCCAGCCGCGGAACCTGCGCGCCAGCTACTCGGGCTACGGCGTGACCCTGCACTGGACGGGGCCGGCGAGCACGGGAGGGGCGCCGCTGCAGACCTACGAGATCTACCGGCGGGCCTGCAAGGACTGCCCTCTCAACCGCATCGACACCGTCTCCGGCTCCCGGCGCTCCTACACCGACGTCAACTTCGGCTTCCGGTACGAGTACCGGGTCCGCGCGATCAACGTGTGGCAGGACGGCGGGCCGCTGTCGAACATCGCGGCGGGCGGCATCCTCTAAACTTCGCCGCGTGCTGATCCGAGTCGGCATCCTCCTGTTCCTCATGGGCACGGCCGGCGGGTTGTTCCTGCTGCGCGCCTACACGCTCGTCCGGCTGGTGCTGCTGGGACAGAAGGTCGATCGCTTCGACGACCTCCCCAAGCGGCTGGAGCTCGAGGCGACCGTCACGCTCGGCCAGAAGAAGATCCTCCAGCGGGCCAAGCCCGGCATCATGCACGCCTTCATCTTCTGGGGGTTCCTGGTCCTGGCCACCACGCTCCTGGAGGTGTTCGGCGAGATCGTGTGGCCCGACTTCGCGATCCCATTCATCGGGCGGACCGGGTGGCTGGGGCTGGTCCAGGACGTGTTCCTGACCATGGTGTTCGTCGGCATCCTGATGGCCTTCTACATCCGAAAGGTCGAGCGGCCCGACCGGTTCAAGGGCAGCCACCTCGAGGAGGCCGACTTCATCCTGTTCATGATCCTGGGCGTCGTCCTGACCCTGGCGTTCCTCAACGCGACGAAGATCGCGCTGGGCGTCGCCGAGTCGCCGGCCACATGGACGCCCGTCTCGAACCTGCTGGCGAACCTGTTCGAGCCGATGGCCGAGGGGACCGTCGAGACGTTCCGCGTGGTTTTCCTGTGGGCCCACGCCGCCGTCATCCTCGGCTTCCTCATCTACATCCCGTACTCGAAGCACCTCCACATCGTCACATCGGCCCTGAACGTCTTCTTCTCGAACACGAAGGCTCGGGGCAAGCTCCGGACGCTCAAGATCGACCTCGAGTCCATGGACGAGGACATGGCCCTCGGCGCGGCCACGCTGACCGACCTCACCTGGAAGGAGATCCTGGACACCTACACCTGCACGGAATGCGGGCGGTGCCAGAACGTCTGCCCGGCATGGAACACCGGCAAGCCCCTGTCGCCGAAGTTGCTGATCATGAACCTGCGGGATCACGTCTTCGACGAGGGCCAGAAGATCCTCGACGCCCGCGACGACGGCCAGCAGGTGGAGCTCCTGGCGCTGAACCCCAACGTCGTCGAGGACGAGGTCGTGTGGGACTGCACGACGTGCGGCGCCTGCATGCAGGAGTGCCCGGTCAACATCGAGCACATCGACCACATCATCGACATGCGCCGGAACCTGGTGATGGCGGAGTCCCGGTTCCCCGCCGAGGCGGGCACCCTGCTCCGCAATCTGGAGAACTCGAACAACCCGTGGGGGATGTCCCAGTCGACCCGCGCCGACTGGGCGAAGGACCTGGGCGTGCGCGTCCTCGAGGAGGGCGACGAGGCCCCCGAGTACCTGTACTGGGTGGGGTGCGCCGGCTCGTTCGACGACCGTGCCAAGAAGATCTCCACGGCGATGGTGAAGGTCATGCAGAAGGCCGCCGTGCCCTTCGCCATCCTCGGATCCCGCGAGCTGTGCAACGGGGATCCCGCCCGGCGGATCGGCAACGAGTACCTGTTCCAGATGCTCGCCGAGCAGAACGTGGAGGCCCTGGACGGCGCGAAGGTCCGCAAGATCGTCACGAACTGCCCCCACTGCTTCAACACGCTCGCCAACGAGTACCCGGACTTCAAGGGCACCTACGAGGTCATCCACCACAGCCAGCTGATCGCCCAGCTGATGCGCGACGGGCGGCTGCAGGCGACCGGCGAGTACGAGTCGCTCCTGACGTATCACGACCCCTGCTACCTGGGCCGGCACAACCAGATCTACCGCTCGCCGCGGGAGGTCCTCGAGCGGATCCCGGGGATGCAGACCGTGGAGATGGAGCGCCACGGACACCGGGCGTTCTGCTGCGGCGCCGGGGGCTCGCGGATGTGGATGGAGGAGCGGATCGGCAAGCGGGTGAACATGGAGCGGACCGACGAGGCCGTCGCCACCGGCGCCGACACGATCGGCGTGGCCTGTCCGTACTGCCTGATCATGCTCGACGACGGTGTGAAACAGAAAGGAAGTTCCGTCCGCGTTTTGGACATCGTTCAGGTCGTTTCCGAGTCGGTCGCCGGGGGGCGCCCGCCCCAGCAGTCCGAGCCCGAGCAGGAGCCGGAACCCGCTCCCAGCCCCGTTTCCTGACGGTTTCGGGTTCGCGCGATCCTGCTCGTGTGACCAGTCCGTTGTGACCAGCGCGTTGAGGTTTTTTTCCGCACTAAAGAGGTGCATACCGGGGCGATCCCGCCCCGCCTGCGCACATCGAGGGGCGTTTCCGGCTACCCTTTCTCGGGCATAGACGCACCCGATACGCAGGACGGGCTTGGGTCGTCTGTGTGACGGTCCTTCCCCGATGGAAGGCGAGCCGCGGCCCGAGGCGGAAGCCGACTGGAACCCAGCGCCCTATGGACCAGGAGGTACGCATGAAGATGACGCGAAAGGCGCTCGCGGCCATGGCCGCGTCGCTCACGATCGCGTTGCTGCTGTGGCAGGGCATGGCCCTGGCCGTCGGCGGCGTGGGCGGCCTCGGGGTCGGCACGGGCTCGGGTAGCGGCAACGAGGCCTACTCCCCCGAAGTCGCCGATCCCCCGGACGACCCCACCGAGGACGGTGACTCCGAGGGGCACGAGACCGACAACCCCGAGAAGCCCGATCACGCGGGCGGGGGCATCGCCGAGGTGCAGCTCGCCGGCGGCGAGGTCGTCTCGATCGGTCAGAACGACGCCGGCATCGAGGACGACGGACAGGCGCACAGCGACGTCGTCGTCCTGTCGCTCCTCGGCTCGGAGATCATCGGAGCGCACTCGAACTGCCCGGCGGTCGGTTGCGAGGGCGGAGAGCCCACCGGCAGCGTCGCTCCCGGGATCCTCTGTGAGGAGTCCGGCGGCGGGGTCTGCGTCGGCATCCTCTTCGCCGAGGCGAACTCGTCGGTGGAGAACGAGGAGAGCTCCTCGTCGGCCGACCAGGTGCTCGCCTTCGCGTGCGTGGGTGGCACCCAGACGGCTCCGGCGGAGAACTGCGACGGGGTCGTCGGCGCCGGCGTGAGCGAGCAGCACTCCACGATCACGCAGGACAACACGACCGGCGCGACGGACGCGAGCTCGTCCACCGACGTGGCAGACGTGTGTGTCGGACCCACCGGCGAGGACCCCATCACGGGCGTCTGCTCGGGGCTGGGCGTGTCCGCCCTCCACTCGGAGTCGAGCTCGTCGGCTCCCTCGGAGACGGGCCCCGGCACCACCGAGCGCAGCTCGTACCTGCTCGCGGTCGAGCTGGGAGGCGCGCCGGCCGTCGAGATCAGCGACCCGATGGACCTGTCGCTTCCTCCGGGGTGTCCCGCGGGCGCGTCGCTGCTGTGCGTGTTCCTGAACCAGGGCGAGAGCTTCGTGTACCCGGGTGGTGCGGGGTCCGCGCAGGACGCGCTCCACATCTCCCTGATCGCGGGCGCCGTGGACGGTGAGGACGTCGTGTTCGGACACGTGGCGACGGCCGAGACGCTGGTCGAGAACACCGGGCCGGCGTGCCCGCCCGGCTCGACGGCGGACCACTGCGTGGCTCCTCCGTGTCCCGACACGGGGGGAGCCCCGATGCCCGACGGGACCTGCCCGCAGGTACCGGTGCCGGGGCTGGCCAACACCGGCCTGGACATGCTGATCCCGCTGGCGCTGGCGCTGACCCTGATGGTGGTGGGGGCGCATCTCGTCGCGCTGGATCGGCGACGGGGAGCCTTGACCGTCTGACGCACGAGCGGAGTCATGGGCGGGGCGGGGG
>JBBDTT010000073.1:0-4232 GCA_040904285.1 Actinomycetota bacterium | reverse complement strand
CCCCTCGCATTTGTGGCACGCTCGCCGCTCGAGGACCGACGATGAGCTCCCGGGGCGACGAATGGATCGTGGGGCCGGCGGACGCGCTCCGCCAGGTCCGGCGCCGTCCCGAGCGACCCACCCGGTCCACGCGCCCGCCCCGCCGGGGTGGCGGCGGGAGCCTGTGGAAGCCCATCCTCCGCGCCTTCCTCGCGGTGCTGCTGGTCACGGCCGCGGGCGTGGGCGCATATCTGCTGACCCGCGAACCGACCCTGGAGCCGATCGTCACCGCCCATCACCGCAACCAGGCGGCCGGCTACGCGTTCGACTACCCGAAGACGTGGACCGTCCGGGATGCGGGCACCGCGACCATCGTGACTCACCCGGAGAGCGTGGCGCTGGTTTCGTTCGGCCTCGGCCCCGACGGCGAGCTCGCCAACGCCTCGGAGGTCCTGGTCGAGGAGATCCGTGAGAACCAGGACGAGATCCGCGCGGGTGACCCTCGCCCCCACCGCATCGCCGGCCGCGAGGCGGTCGCCGTCAACGGGACGGGCAAGAACCGCCGGGGAGAGCCGATCCGATTCCTGGCGGTCACCGTGCACGCCGGGAACCGCAACTACTCGATCGTGATGTTCGTGGCCGCGGACGCCGACCCGAACGTGGTCGTGCTTCCCGCGCAGACGATCCTCGACACCTTCGTGATCGTGGGAGCGCCCACGGCGGGTCCGACGAGCGGGTCATAGCCAACTCACCACCCTTGACAGTCGAACCCGGCGAGCCAGAAGATGGAGTCGTGAGACGCCCCGCTGCCTTCGCAACCGTGCTCCTAACTGTCACCGCCTTGATGACGAGCACGCCGGTGAACGCCAGCCATGCCAATGGTCATTGGTCGGCCGGTTCCTACCCGAGGAGCTTGACGGTTCTCAATTCCTTGTCGTCCAGCTTCGGAAGCCTAGGGATCCTTTCGGCCGTCAGAGGTGACTGGAACGCGGGACAAGCAAAGCTGCAGCTCGGCAGCACCTCGGGCGCCAACGACGCTGCCACTCGGGAGGCGTGCCCCGGAAATCTGAACTGGGGTGTGGTGCGGATTTGTGACTACAACTATGGAGCAACCGGCTGGATGGGGAAGACGTGGCCCTACCTCTCGAGCACGGGACACTGGGATCACATGGTCGTGAAAGTGAACCTCTACTACGCAACTACCTACGACCTCAAATACAGCACGGTCTGCCACGAACTAGGACACGCATTGGCACTCTCCGAACGGTTCAGCGGAGCGTCCTGCATGAACGTGAACGCCACCTACAAGTTCCCGGACGCGCATGACTTCGCGCAGATCGGAACGAACCAAAGTCATACGCACTCCGGAGCTCCGATAGGGACGACAGCAACTGTTGAGCTACTGGAAGGGGATATCTTCGTCGATTGGAACGCGCCGCCGAATGGCGGCATCGCGGGGTATGAGCTCTGGAGGTCAAACCAGTCGCCGGGTGGAACCAGGAACTTCACCTTGTTCGCGACGACTCCGGCGACCTCATGGGACGACCAGACCGCGCACACGCTCGGCCGCGAATACTGCTACTACGCGAAGGCAAAGTATGACTACGGGAACAGCGGCCCCTCGAACACAGCCTGCGCGGTGTTCCTTTGACCGCCAACCCTCCGAGAATCTCCTGCGCCATGCGACGCGCAGAGTCGGCAAGTCGTTGGAGAGTACGGCCGGACAGGATCCTCGGGCACGGGGCTATGACAGCCAACTGCTCGTTCGCGTGGAGCGGGTGAGGGGAATCGAACCCCCGTCTCAAGCTTGGGAAGCTTACGTTCTACCATTGAACCACACCCGCGAACGCGGCCGATTCTAGCAGCGGAGCAGGGCTCATCCGGTCCCCAGGAAGGCCGGCGCCGTGGGACACAGGTCGGCCAGGACGCAGTCCTCGCACCTCGGCCGTCCCGCCTTGCAGGCGTCGCGCCCGAGTCGGATCAGCGCGACGTGCATCGCGATCCTCGACCGGGCGGGGACGACGGCCTCGATCGCCGGATGGGCCGGTCCGGGAGCGATCCCCGGCGGGATCAGGCCGAGGCGGGCCGCCACCCGGTGGACGTGCGTGTCCACCGGCAGGGCCGGGCGGCGCAGGGAGAAGGCGAGCACGCAGGCGATCGTCTTCGGACCGACCCCGGGCAGGGTGGCGAGGTACTCGGCCACGCGCGCGACGGGGGCGTCTCGCATCCAGCCCAGGTCGAACCCGCCCTCTCGAGCGCGAACCTCTCTCAGGATCGCCTGGATCCGGGGAGCTTTGGTGTTGGCGAGTCCGCCGACGCGGACGGTGTCGATCAGGTCCCGCTCGCGCGCGGCCGCGACGTCCTCCCAGGCCGGGAACCGGGCCCGCATCGCCGACCACGCCCGGTCGCGGTTGGTGTCGTTCGTGTTCTGGGACAGGACGGTGAGGATCAGCTCGTCGAGCGGCTCGCGGCGCGGCGGCGGCTCGAGGGGCCCGTAGCGACGGCGCAGCCGGCGCAGAATCTCGGCGACCCGATCGCTCGGTGGCGGGGCCCGGTCGGGCGTCGCCGGCCGCCGCCTCACGAGACCCGGGCGAAGTTCCGGAACTGGGTGAGGTGGGGCAGGAAGGTGAGCTTGACCTCGCCGGTGGGTCCGTTCCGGTGCTTCGCGAGGATCAGGTTCGCGGTCCCCTTGACCTGGGGGTCCACGTCGTCGTCGCGGTGGATGAACATGACGACGTCCGCGTCCTGCTCGATCGCCCCGGACTCGCGCAGGTCCGAGAGCTGGGGCCGCTTGTCCTGGCGCCGCTCCGGGTCGCGGTTCAGCTGGCTGACGGCGATGACCGGGATCTCGAGCTCCTTGGCGAGGAGCTTCAGCGAGCGGCTGATCTCGGCGATCTCGGTCTGGCGGTTCTCGTGGCGCTGGTGGCTGGACATGAGCTGGAGGTAGTCGACGATGATCAGGCCGAGCCCGTCCTTGCTCTTCATGCGGCGGGCCTTGGCGCGGATGTCGACGATGTTCACGTTGCCCGCGTCGATGATGTGCAGGGGCGCCTCGTGCAGCGCCTCGGCCGCCTCGACGATGTGATGCCAGTCCTCGGCCGCGACGCGGGCGGCCCGGATCTTCTCCCAGGGCACGCGAGCCTCGGAGCACAGCAGGCGCATCCCGATCTCCCACCGGCTCATCTCCAGCGAGAACATCGCGACCGAGGTCCCCGAGTCCACGGAGACGTTGCGGGCGAGGTTGGTCACGAAGCTCGACTTGCCGACGCCTGGACGGGCCGCGATGACCAGCAGGTTGCCGGGCTGGAGGCCGGACATCATCTCGTCGAGGTCGGTGAAGCCGGTCGGGACCCCCGCGAAGGCGCTCTCGCGCTCGTGGAGCTTCTCGAGGGCGTCGATCGACTCGTTGATGAGCGTGGCGAGGGGGACGACCTCGTCCTGGTCGCGGTGCCGGGAGACCGCGTAGACCAGACCCTCGGCCTCGTCGGCGGCCTGCTTGGGATCCTCCGGGATCGAGTAGGCCTTGGAGATGATCTTGGAACCGGCGTCGATCAGGCGCCGGAGGAGCGCGTGTTCGGCGACGATCTTCGCGTAGTACGCGGCGCTCGCCGGTGTGGGGACCGACTCGACGAGGTTGTGGATGTACAGCGGGCCCCCGACGTCGCCCAGCTCGTTCTTGCGCTTGAGCTCCTCGACGACCGTGATGGCGTCGACCGGCTCCCCCCGGCCGTAGAGGGCGAGCGCGGTGCGGAAGATCTTCTCGTGGGCCGAGCGGTAGAAGTCCTCGGCCCGGACGATCTCGATGACCGAGGCGATCGCCTCGCCGGACAACAGCATCGAGCCGAGGACCGACTCCTCAGCCTCCAGGTTGTGCGGGGGGACCCGCTCTGGGCGGACGGACTGCACGTGCTCGGCAGGGCGCACCACTCAGGGCCTCCAGAGGATTCGGGGGGCGAAATCGGTGACCGGCACGCTAGCCGCACGAGCCTGTGGATAACCACCCCCCGTAACCTGTTGAAGGACCCCCCGAAGCCGGTGCAAAGCCCCTGCAAACCGTGCGTGACGTGCTCCTTCGCGCGGTGGATATCCCCGCACGATATGGCGACGTTTCTCGCAGACGATCACGCGCCCCAGTATGGAGCCCCCGTATGACACGCGTGTGATTCGCGTTCAAGGCCGAGCAATCGAAGGCCGAACCCGCCGGCTGGGTGGCCGTTGGGCACTCGCCTACGGGCGCGGGCGCACAACTCGCG
>JBBDTT010000072.1:0-8577 GCA_040904285.1 Actinomycetota bacterium | reverse complement strand
GAGAAGCGCGGGATGCGGACGATCCTGTGGGCCGTGGACTCGCACGACTGGATGCGCCCGACGGCCCGGGCCCTGGTCCGGCGGGTCCTGACGGCCGTGAGGCCGGGCGCGATCATCCTCCTGCACGACGGAGGGGGCGACCGATCCGCCACCGTCGAGGCCCTTCCCGCGATCATCCGAGGCCTCCGCGAACGGGGCCTGGACCCCGTGCCGATCACCTGACCGAGCGCCGGTGGGCCCGAGAGCCCGGGGTATCCTCTTCGAGTCATGGGCCAGCGGCTCTCTCCGGAACAGCAGCGCCGCCTCGGCGAGCTCCTGAACGTCACCCCCGTCGCCTCGGAGCTCGGCGAGCGCTTCCGCGCGGCCGGGCACGACCTGTACCTGGTCGGCGGGTGGGTCCGCGACGCCCTCCTCGGCCGCCCCAGCGACGACCTGGACTTCGCCACCGACGCCCGGCCCGAGGAGACCGTGCGGGTCCTCCGGGGGTGGGCCGATCGTCAGTACCTGACGGGGGTCAAGTTCGGGACGGTGGACGCGGCCAAGGGCGACCACCGCATGCACATCACCACCTTCCGCGAGGAGTCCTATCCCTCCGACGACCGCCACCCGCGGGTGTCCTTCGTCGGGGACCTCGAGGCCGACCTGTCCCGGCGGGACTTCACGATCAACGCGATGGCCGTCCGGATGCCGGACGGCGGGTTCGTCGACCCCTTCGAGGGGT
Source organism: Actinomycetota bacterium (assembly GCA_040904285.1). GTDB lineage: Bacteria > Actinomycetota > UBA4738 > UBA4738 > JBBDTT01 > JBBDTT01. The sequence continues at coordinate 7,856 of JBBDTT010000072.1, read as the reverse complement.
TGGAGGACCTCGCGAACAAGCGGATCGCCACGCCCCTCGAGCCCCAGGTGTCCTTCGAGGACGACCCGCTGCGCATGCTGCGCGCGGCCCGCTTCGCCGCCTCGCTGGAGGCCGTGGCCACGAAGGAGGTCCTCGGCGCGATCCACGACATGCGCGAGCGGCTGTCGATCGTCTCGCCCGAGCGGATCCAGGCCGAGCTCAACAAGCTGCTGGTCTCGGCGACCCCCTCGAGGGGGCTCGACCTGGCCGTCGACACGGGGCTGGCCGAGGTGTTCCTCCCCGAGCTCCCCGCGCTCCGGCTGGAGCAGGACCCCGTGCACCGCCACAAGGACGTCTACCGCCACACCCTCGCGGTCATCGAACGCTGCGAGGCGGACGTGACGCTGCGCCTGGCCGCGCTGTTCCACGACGTCGGCAAGCCCAGGACCCGGCAGTTCACCGAGGACGGCGTGCAGTTCCACCACCACGAGGTGGTCGGTGCGCGCATGGCCCAGGAACGGCTCCGGGCGCTGCGCTACCCCGAGCGCACGATCGCCGAGGTCGTCCGGCTGGTGGAGATGCACCTCCGGTTCCACACCTACCGGATGGGGTGGTCCGACGGCGCCGTCCGCCGCTACGTCCGCGACGCGGGGCCGCTCCTCGACCGGCTGAACCAGCTGGTCCGAGCCGACTGCACCACGCGCAACCCGTTCAAGGCCCGGGCCCTCGGGGCTCTGCAGGACGAGCTCGAGGAGCGCGTGGCACACCTGGCCGAGGAGGAGAACCTGGCCACGATCCGGCCGCCCCTGGACGGGAACGAGGTCATGGAGCACCTCCGGCTGCCGCCCGGCCCCGAGGTCGGCGAGGCGCTGCGCCATCTCCTCGAGCTGCGCATGGACCGGGGACCGATCGAACGCGACGAGGCCTACGCGCTGCTGGACGCGTGGGCGGCCGAACGCGGGCTGACGCCCGCGTGACCGAGCCGTCCCCGAGCACGAACCCGGCCCGCGCCGCCCTGGCCGTTCCGGACTTCCGGTGGTTCTTCATCGGCAACGCCGTCTCGCAGACCGGCTCCTACGTGCAGAACGCCGCCGTGGCCGTCCTGGTGTTCGACCTCACCGGCCGCAACACGGCCGTCGGGCTGACGACGGCGTTCATGTTCATGCCGGTCCTGCTCCTGGCCCTGGTGGGCGGCGAGCTGGCCGACCGGTTCGATCGCCGGATGATCTTCGTGTCGACCCAGGTGCTGTCGGTCGCCTCGGTGGCCGCCCTCGCGGTGGTCACCGGGCTCGGCCACGTGACGCCGGGGTGGATCTACGCGACGTCGATCGTCCTCGGCGTGGGCTACGCGCTGTCGATCCCGACGATGCACGCGCTGATCCCCTCGCTGGTGCCGCCGCGGTCGCTGGGCCCGGCCATCGGGCTGACGGCGGTGACGTTCAACCTGGCCCGGGTCGTCGGCCCGGTGCTCGCGGCCGCGGCCCTCGTCGCCGTGGGCTACACGTGGGCCTTCTCGCTCAACGCGCTGACCTTCGTGGTGTTCATCGTCGCGCTGATGCTGATCCGGCCTCGCCCCGCCGTCGTTCAGGAAGGCCGGGCGACGCTCCGCGACGGGCTGCGGGCGGCGTGGGACGACCGAGCCGTCCGGGGCATGCTCCTCGGCATCGCGGCGCTCGCCGTCGCCCTCGATCCGGTGAACACGCTCTCGCCCGCGTTCGCGGTGGACGTCTTCGGCAGGAGCGGCGCGGCCGCGCCGATCTACGTCACGGCCTACGGCGCCGGGAGCATCGCCGCCGCGTTCGGGATCGGCCGTCTGTTCCGCCACGCCGAGGCGAACGTGCGGCTCGGGGCGCTCACGCTCTCGCTCATGGCGCTGGGGATGATCGGCTTCGGGCTGAGCCCGACCTACGAGGCCGGCCTGGTGGCCCTGTTCGTGGCCGGGGTCGGCGGTCTGGCCACGATCACGCTGTTCACCACCGGGATCCAGCAGCGCGTCCCCGATCGGGTCCGGGGCCGGGTGATGGCGATCTGGACGCTCTGCGCGCTGGGGATGCGGTTCCCCGCCGGCGTGGTGGACGGGGTCCTGGCCGACTGGCTGGGGCCCCGGGCGGCGGTCCTCATCCTGCAGGTCCCCCTGGCGCTCCTGGTCGGGTTCGTGCTGTGGCGCCTCCCCCCGGTTCGCGGCCACGCGGAGCCGGCCTCCATGGAGTTCGCGGAGTAGCCGCAGGTGGAGCCGACGTACTTCCGCACGGCCGCCGCGTTCCGCCGGTGGCTCGAGAAGCATCACGGCGACAGGGACGAGCTCATGATCGGCTTCTACAAGCTCGGCTCGGGCCAGGGCGGGATGACCTACCGGGAGGCGGTGGACGAGGCGCTCTGCTTCGGCTGGATCGACGGGGTCCGGCGGTCCGTCGACGCCGACCGCTACGAGAACCGGTTCAGCCCGCGCACGCCGAAGAGCCACTGGAGCGCCGTGAACACGAAGCGCGCGAAGGAGCTCATCGCCGAGGGGCGGATGGCCTCGCCCGGCCTCGCCGCGTTCGAGCGCCGGGACGCCGCCGACACGGCGCGAGGGGAGCACGGCTTCGACCGGGCGTTGGAGCGGGCCTTCCGGGCCGACGCGGAGGCCTGGACGTCCTTCCAGGCCCAGCCGCCCGGCTACCGCAGGGTGGCGACGTTCTGGGTCATGAGCGCCAAGCGCTAGGAGACCCGCGAGCGCCGCCTGGCGCAGCTGATGGAGCGCTCACGGGCGGGCCAGCGCCTCCCTCAGCTGACCAGCCCCGCGCGGCGCGGCGGCCAGTAGACGGCCCGCACCACGCCGCGCACGGCTTCCGCCGGGACCGGCCCGAACTCCCGGCTGTCCGTGCTGTGCTCGGGGTTGTCCCCCAGGACAGTGACCAGCCCGTCCTCGACGGAGGCCACCCGCTTGACCGCCTCGAGCTCCCCCCGGGCGACCACCACCACGGCGCCGGGCCGCACCGGTCCGCGTTCGGTTGCCACCACGAACGACCCCGGGGCGAGCGTCGGCACCATCGACTCGCCCGCCACCACCGCCGGAAACGGCCGCCACCGCCGAAGGAACGCGACGAACGCCAAGGAGCCGAGAGCGAGCAACGTCAATCGACGAAGAGGAATCACCGGACGGGTCCTTCAGCCGGACGGGTGGCCAATGCCTCCCGCGCGCGGGGATCGGGGTCGGGCTACTTCTTCGTCTCCCAGAAGATGCGGTCCACCTCGGCGATGAGGTCCAGGAGCTCCTGGCCCTGCGCGGCATCGACCGACTTCTTCGCGGCGCCGGCGGCCTTGGTCGCCTTCCAGAAGGTCTCGTGGAGCTCGGGGAACTTCTCGAGGTGCTCGGGCTTGAAGTAGTCGGTCCACAGGACCCACAGGTGGTGCTTCACCAGGTCCGCCCGCTCCTCCTTGATGGCGATCGCCCGCGTCTTGAAGTCGTCGTCGCCGTCCGCGTACTTCTCCTGGATCGCCTTCACCGACTCGGCCTCGATCCGGGCCTGGGCGGGGTCGTAGACGCCGCACGGCAGGTCGCAGTGGGCGTGGACGACGCGCGAGGGACGAAGCCAGTCCTTGAGCATGGGGTCCTCCTTACGAAGGTCGTGTGGGCGCGTCGATCAACCTACCACCGGCTCACGATCCAGTTCTCCGAGCCCTCGGGCGCCCAGACCTCGATCAGGTTGCCGTCCTCCGCCCGGAGCCGGAGCCGCCGTCGGCGCTCGCCGTCGACCTCCTCGAACGCCGAGGACTCGAGCTCGACCGGCTCCTCCTCGCCGGCCACCACCAGGGCGCGCGGCACCTCGTCCGCCTTCCCGCCCGCGTAGAAGCGCACCCCGACGCGCCGGGGGCGGGCGACCCACCACGGCACGAGCGGTCCCAGCGCCAGGTAGACCGCGCCGATCACCGCGATGAGGGCCCCGGTCGTCAGGTTCGGGATGAGGGGGATCGACAGGGCGACCCCCACCGGGCGAGCCAGTCCGTACATCAGGTCGTAGACCGCGAAAACCCGGCCCCGGTACCGGTCCGGGACCGACGCCTGGACGATCGTGTCCGCCGGGATCTTGCGGTACGCGAAGGTGAGCCCGAGGGTGAACGACACGACGAGCAGGGTCGGCCCCGTGATCGCCGGCGCGGCCGCGACGCACACCGCCCCGGCCAGCAGGAACCCGAGCCGCATGATCCTCGGCTTCGCCATGCGGGGTTCGAACCAGCCGACCGTGGCGATCCCCGCGAGGATGCCCACGCCCCCCGCCCCCACGATCCGCCCGTAGGACGCGACGCCCTCCTGGAAGCGGTCCTTGAACACGACGAGGGACAGCGCGGTGACCGCGCCCACCAGGACCTGGTCGAGCGACAGCGTGACGATCGAGGCGAGGGCCGGCGGGGTGGCCCGAAGCCGCCGCAACCCGGCCGCGAGGTCGCGCACGTGCCCCGCGATGCTGGCCAGGGCCCGGGCGGCGGTTCGCTCGGCGCGCAGGGGCGTGCGGATCCGCGACCCGGAGAACGCGGCGATCGAATAGAGGACTCCCATCGCGCCGAGGAGCGCGTCGGTGCCGACGGGATCCGCGATCTGCGTCCCGAGGAGGAACCCCCCGAGGGTGATCGTCGTCCCTCCCACCGCCGCCATCGAGTTCGCCACCAGGAGGTTCTCCTCGGCCACCACGCGGGGCAGCGAGGCGCTGGCGGTGGCCAGGAAGAACCGGTTCAGCGAGGTCACGACCAGCGCGAACCCGTACAGCACCCAGCTCTCGCCGGCGAGCGGGATGATCGCGAGGGCCGCCGCCGCGCGGACGAGCGGCGTGAACGTCAGGATGCGCCGGCGGGACCACCGGTCGATGAGTACGCCGGCGAGTGGGCCGACCAGCGAGAACGGCACGACGAGGATGAACGTCGCCTTGGCCAGCCCCGCGGCGGTGTCCTGCTCCTCCGGCGCGAGGAACACCAGCACCGTGACGAGCACCGCCTGAAAGAGCCCGTCGCCGAGCTGCGACACGAGCCGGGAGGCCAGCAGGAGCCGGAAGTCCCGCGAGGACAGCGCCCGCCGGGCGCGCGCGATCGAGCTCACGGGCGGAGCCTACGTGGGGCCGGAGGCCCCGGCGCTACGCGGTGGGCTTGGCGTCGAAGAACGCGGTCCAGTCGGCCTTGGCGGACTTGCCGTCGCCGAGGATGAACTCCTGGACCATCTCGCGCGCGCCCTCGTCGGAGAACTGCACCGGCGGGGACTTCATGAAGTACGCCGAGGGGCCGATGATCGGGCCGCCGACCCCGCGGTCGAGGGCGATCTTCGCGCACCGGATGGCGTCGATCGCGACGCCGGCGGAGTTGGGGGAGTCCCACACCTCGAGCTTGAGCTCGACGGACATCGGGACGTTGCCGAACTCGCGGCCCTCCAGGCGGATGTGCGCCCACTTGCGGTCCTTCAGCCAGGGCACGTAGTCCGACGGCCCGATGTGGATGTCCTCCTTGGGCAGCTCGTTGCGGAGCTGTGACTGCACCGACTGCGTCTTGGAGATCTTCTTCGAGGACAGCCGCTCGCGCTCGAGCATGTTCATGAAGTCCATGTTCCCGCCGAAGTTCAGCTGGGACGTGTGGTCGAGCTCGACGCCGCGGTCCTCGAACAGCTTGGCCAGGATCCGGTGGACGATCGTCGCGCCGACCTGGCTCTTGATGTCGTCGCCCACGATCGGCACGCCCGCGTCGGCGAACCGCTTGGCCCACTCCACGTTCGAGGCGATGAACACCGGCATGCAGTTGACGAACCCGGCGTGGGCCAGGATCGCGGCCTGCGCGTAGTGCTTGGTGGCCTCCTCGGATCCGACGGGAAGATAGGAGATGACCACGTCGACCCGCGCGTCGCGCAGGGCCTGGGCCACGTCGACCGGGGGCTCGTCGGACTCCTGGATCGTCTCGCGGTAGTACTGGCCGAGACCGTCGAGGGTGTGTCCCCGCTGGACCTCGACGCCGAGAGGGGGCACGTCGGCGAACTGGATCGTGTTGTTCGGCTCGGTGAAGATCGCCTCGGCGACGTCCTTGCCGACCTTCTTGCCGTCGACGTCGAACGCCGCCACGACCTCGACGTCGGAGACGTGGTACGGGCCGAGCTTCACGTGCATGAGCCCCGGGACGTCATCAGCCGGATCGGCGCCGCGGTAGAACTCGATGCCCTGGACCAGCGACGAGGCGCAGTTGCCGACGCCGACGATCGCGAGCCGGATCTTGTCACTCATCACACGTTCTCCTTCTGGGGGACGGGGGAGGGGGCAGGTGCGCGTCCGGTGCGGCTCGCGCGGGTGCGGGTGGTCCGGGTGGTCCGGGTGGTCCGGCGGGAGGGGCCGGTGGAGCGAGCGTTGCGACGCTCGGCCTCGATGAGCCCGTCGAGCCACCGGATGTCGTGCTCGGTGGCGTCGAGGCCGTGCCGCATCAGGCTGAGGGTGTAGCCGTCCGTTCGTTCCTGGTAGTCGGCGAAGGAGCGCTCCAGCTGCGCGAGGCGCGCCTGGAGGTACGCCCGGCGCCGTTCCAGCACCCCGATCCGCGTCTCGGGGCGGAGGTACCGGAAGAACGCGAGCCGGACGCGGAACTTGTCCTCGGAGGCCTCGGCGCCCGTCTCCTCGAGGAGCGAGGTGAACAGGGCCTCACCCTTGGGCGTGGTCCGGTAGACGTTCTTGCGCCGTCCGACCTCCTCCTTGGAGAAGACCATCTCGACGGCGCCGTCGCGCTGGAGCCGCTTCAGGGCGGGGTAGAGCGACCCGTAGGACACCTGCCAGAAGCCCCCCAGCGTGTCGGAGAGCCGCTTCTTCAGCTGGTATCCATGCATGGACCGTTCCTTGAGAAGTCCCAGGACCGCCAGTTCGAGCATAGAATCACGTCCGTTCGTTGTATCGAGGCGATGTATCGCTTGTATATATCGAATCGATATATTGGCGGAGGATCGGTCCAGGTGTCAACCCACGCATCCGGCACGCCCGGCGCCCCCGCGAGCCGGGAGCGCTTCGAGGATCCCGACCCGTCGGCTCCCCGCGATCCGCTCTACCCCCGCGACGTGCTGGGCCGTCCCGAGGTGGGCGAGGACCGCCCGGCGGGCCCCGCTCGGCGGGCCGGGGGTACCGTCCGGCTGCTGTTCGACGCCTGGCGGCGGCGGACCGTCACCCGCCGCCTGCTGATGGCCCTGTCGGTGCTCGGTTTCCTGGTCGGCGTCGGGATGTTCGTGTTCCCCTTCGCGACCAACTGGTACGCCGACTGGAAGCAGGGCCAGCTGGCGACCGAGTTCCGCTCCGAGGAGACCCGGGAGGCCTACCTGCAGCGCACCATCCCGCCCGGGTCGGCCCTGACCCGGATCGAGATCCCGTCGCTGGGCGTGGACGCGATCGTCGTCGAGGGGACGAGCCTGCCGGCGCTGCGGGCCGGCGCCGGCCACTACGAGGGGACGCCCCTTCCGTGCGAGAGCGGCAACGCGTCGATCGCGGGGCATCGCACGACGTATTCGAAGCCGTTCGCCCGGCTGGACGAGCTGGTGATCGGGGACCGGATCGTGCTGGAGACGCCCGTGGGAAGGTGCACCTACCAGGTCGTGCGCACGCCGTTCGTGACCCACCCGGCCGACTGGGCCGTGATCTCAGAGCTCGACGGGTTCTACCTGACGCTCACCACGTGCCACCCCGAAGGCAGCGCGCGGGAGCGACTGATCGTGCGGGCCAGGCTGATCTCGGCGGACTGACGCCGGGCTAGACGATCTCGAACGTGTTGCGGTTTCGCCCGTTCACGAAGATCACTTCGACGTTCCCGGAGGCGTCGATCGCCCTGGCGAGGATCTGGTAGTACTTCGCCGCGTAGTTCGCGCCCTGGGTCTTCGTCAGCTTGATGGGCAGGTT
>JBBDTT010000071.1:0-8583 GCA_040904285.1 Actinomycetota bacterium | reverse complement strand
GCTGGCGCAGCGGGTCGGCGACCGGATGATCGTCTCCGTTCCCGGGGAGATGACCGCCGGGATGGGCTGGCGTTTGAAGCAGGCCGTCGCCCGCGTGGTGGGGCGGGCGGGCGTCCGCCGCGTCGTCATCTCGGGACTCGCCAACGAGTACCTCCAGTACTTCACGACGCCCGAGGAGTACGGCGCGCAGCACTACGAGGGCGGCTCGACGCTGTACGGCGAGTTCGCGTCCAACCTCGTGCTGGACTCGCTGGTCGATCTGGCCGGGCGCCTGGTCTCGGGGCGCCCGCCGCCGGAGGCCCACCCGTTCGACCCGCGCAACGGCATGCCCGCGGAGGCGCCGCCGTTCCCGGCCGGGGCCGAGACCGCGACCGCGGTCCAGCAACCGGCGGCCGCACGCGCCGGCGGCATGGCCACCTTCCGTTGGGACGGCGGCCAGCGAGGCTACGACCGCCCACTCGACCGGGCGTTCGTCACCATCGAGCGGCTCGGCGGTTCGCGTCCGGCGCGCGTCGCGACGGACCTCGGGCTGCGGATCATCTGGCGGGTCGACGACGAGGGGCGATACACGGCCGAGTGGCACGTGCCGGCTGGAACGCGCTCCGGGAGCTATCGATTCGTGATCACCGCCAAGCGGTACCGGGTCGCGTCCCGCCCGTTCACGGTCTTCGGCGGCGGCGCGCGTGCCACATCCGAGCAGTCCGCCGCCGCCGCGTTCGCGTGCATCCTGGCCGACCCGGCCGTCGCCTGACCGACACCTGCGAGCGGGCTCGTGCGTCTTGGTCGGTGATGATGCGCACCGAGGTGGCCGAGATGGAGCCCGCACGCGCGCAGCGCCTCGACGAGTTGTACGTCCGCCATCACCCCTGGGCCGTGGGGCTCGCGTTCTTGCTGACCGGCGACCGTGACGAAGCCGCGGATCTCGCCCAGGAGGCTTTCGTTCGGCTGGCCGGTCGGTTCCAGCATCTCCGCAACCCGGACGCATTCGGCGCGTACCTGCGCCGGACGATCGTCAACCTGCACGCTTCGTCGCTCCGCCGCCGCCGATTGGAGCGGCTCGACGCCGCCCGCCGGGCCGCCCGTCCCGCCGAGTCGGCCGTCCAGCCAGACGTCGCTGTCCGACAGGACGTATGGCGAGCCCTTCTGGAGCTGCCACCCCGGCAGCGCGCCGCGCTCGTCCTGCGCTACTACGAGGACATGTCGGAGCGGGACGCCGCAGAGGCGCTCGGGTGCTCACTGGCGGCGCTGAAGTCGACGACCGCTCGCGCCATGCAATCTCTCCGAGACCGAGTCGAGGTGAACGACGATGCTTGATCTAGAGCGCGAACTCCGCGAGGTGCTGAGTCGCGCGGCCGAACGGGCGGCCCCTTCGCCTCCCGCCGCGCTGCCGGCTCTGCTCCGCCGCCGCCTGCGCCGCCGGCAGGCCGTGACTTCCGCCGTCGCCGGATTCGCCGCCATGGCCGTGGCCCTCGTCACGGTCGGCGGCTTGGCGCTGGTCCGGCAGGACCGGACGGAGCCGGCGAACCCCACCCCGCCGTTCGAGGTCTTTCAGCCTCCTCGGCCCCAGCCGGGAGCCTTCCTCCTCGCCCGCGGAACGTCGGGGGACGAGGTCTGGGAAGTGGCCGCCCTCGACGACGGTGGGGTGCAGATCGAGGCCCGATCGGGCGGCGACGCGATCGCCCTCGGCGACATCGGGGTTCCGGGGCGGGTCTCCCTGCTGCACACGATCAGGAACGTCGGCGTCGATGAGGTGATCCGTTTCGGAGCGGTCGTCCCGGAGGCAAACTCCGTCGAGGTTGGCCTGGCGGACGGCGGCGCGGTCCCCGGTGCAGTCCTCAGCCTCTCTCCCGCGTTCGACGTCTCCTTCGTGGTCTTCGTGGTCGCCCATCCGAGGGAGGGCGCAGACGAGATCGTCTTCGAAGATGAGGACGGCCAGGTGGTGGCGCGGGAGGTGCTCGACAATGGCACGTCACCCCCCATCGAGCCCGAACCGGGCGACGAGGTCTCGCTCAGCGACCACTTCGGCAACCCGCTCGGGACCGCGAGGTTCGAGTCGACCTCGGGCATCGCCTGGACCCCACCGGGTGGGGCCGCGACGATCGGCGAGATGCGGGAAACCGCGAACCACGTGTTCACCGGAGTCCTCGAAGGTGCCGCGAACTGGTGGAGGGGCCGTCCGACGGAGGGCGCGTCCGAGGAGGCATTCGAGAACTGGTGGTCCGACTATCCGATCCGGGGTGCGCTCCAGGGCGAGCCGGAGTACGCGGTCCTGGCGGATTGCGTGGTCCCGCCGAACGACGGCGGGCCACCGCCGGGCGCGTCGATGGTGTACGTGTTCTATCCATGCGTGAACGACCCGGCACCGCTCCCCTACACGGTCCACAGGATTCCGCGGGCCGCCTCGGGAGTGAGTCCCCTGACGGCCGCACTCACGAGCCTCGTCCGCGGACCGAGCCGAACCGAACGGGAGCACGGCTTCGGATCCTTCTTCTCCGACCGGTCGGCCGACCTGCTGATCTCCGCCGAGGTCGACGGCTCCGGGCACGCGATCGTCGACTTCCGAGACTTCCGCGACCGGGTGGATGGCAACTCCACCACCACGACGGGGGGCGCCTACCTCCTGACGGAGCTCTACGGGACCGTCTTCCAGTTCGAGACGATCGACTCGGTCGAGTTCCGGATGGAAGGCAGCTGCGAGCGCTTCGGCCGGTGGTTCGAGTCCCGGTGCTCGACGGTCACCCGGGCCACCGCCATGGAGAACGCCCGGATCGTCTGACGTTCCGGTGAAGTCCGGGTAGGTGTCGGCGACCGGCGAACCGGCGCCGGTATCGTTGCGGGCTCGTGCTGCTCGCCATCGCGCTGCTGCTGGCCGGGACGGTCCTGCTGTTCGTCGGGGCCGAGGCCGCCGTCCGCGGGGCCGGCGCGTTCGCGAAGGCCGCGGGCGTGCCGCTGTTCGCGATCGGCGCGCTGCTGTTCGGCGTCGACCTGGACGGCCTGGGGGCGGCGGGCGGCGCCGCGGGCCGCGGCCAGCCGGCGCTCGCGGGCGGCGCCATCTTCGGCACGATCGCGTTCCTGTTCAGCGCGGCGTTCGGCGCGGGCCTGCTGCTGGCCCGGCGCCGGGTCGAGAGTCCTCCCCCCGAGCACGTGCTGGCACCGGCGATGGGCCTGGTCACCGCGGCCATCGCGTGCCGCGACGGACAGGTCGAGCGCTTCGAGGGCGGGATGCTCCTGGCCCTGTACGCCGTCTACGTCCTGTACGTGATCTACGACCACCGCCTTGCGGCGCCCCGGCTGGCCGAGGTCGAGCACGAGGCCGAGCGGGGTCCCACCCGGCGAACGCCGGCCCTCGTCCTCGCGCTCGTCGGGCTCGGCGTGATCGCGCTGGGCGCCGCCGGACTGGTCGAGGGAGGCGTCCGGATCCTGTCGCGGACCTCGTTCGCCCCCGGGTTCGTGGGGGCGGCCCTCATCGGCGTCCTGGCCAGCCTCGACGAGGTCCTGCTCTCGGTCCTGCCCATGCGCCGGGGACAGGACGAGCTCGCCACCGGCAACCTGTTCGGCACGCTGGCCGCGTTCACCACCGGCGTGCTCGGCGTGACCGCGCTGGTCCGCCCGCTGTCGCTCGACGGCGCCGCCCTCGCCGCGCTCCTGTTCACGGCGACGCTCTACGCCCTCGTCGCCGGCGTGTTCCTGTGGCGCGGCAGCGCGGGCCGGGTCCTCGGCGCGACCGTGGTGACCTCGTACGGGATCTGGCTGGCGCTGGCCTCGAGGATCTGACGTGATCGTCCGGGCCGCCGCCGAGCCGGACGCGAGCGCCATCGCCGCGATCCACGTCCGGGGCTGGCGTGCCGCGTACCGAGGGCTCATGCCCGACGCGTACCTGGACGCGCTCGATCCCCACGAGTGGGAGCAGCGCCACCGGGGACGGATCCTGGTCCCCGAGCCCGGCATGACCCGGTGGGTCGCGGAAGCGAGTGACGGCTCGGTGATCGGGTTCGTCGCCCTCGGGCCGGCCCGCGACCCCTCGCCGGCGCCAAACGCGGGGGAGGTGTACGCGATCTACGTCGAGCCGGACCTTCGCCGCCGGGGCGTGGGGCGGGCCCTCCTCGCCCATGCCACCGGGACGTTCCGCTCCCAGGGCTTCGGGACCGGCACGCTGTGGGTCCTGCGTGACAACGAGCCCACGCGAAGGTTCTACGAGGCCATGGGATGGCGGTTCGACGGCGCGGAGAAGGACTTCGAGCTCCCCGGCTTCGAGGACGCCCGGGTCCCCGAGGTCCGCTACGTGCTGCCCCTATAGGGCGTCAGCGCGGCCAACGCAGCCGGCAGCTCGGCCAGCGAACGGATGCACGCGTCGGGCTCCGCGACCTGCTCCGGCGTCGGCTCCTCGGGGGCCTCGCCGCGGAGGAGCCAGACCGCCTTCATGCCGGCGGCCTGGGCGGGCCGGATGTCGTTGTCGAGCCGGTCTCCCACCATCACCGCGCTGGCGGGATCGACCCCCGCCTGCTCGACGGCGTGGGCGAAGATCCGCGGGTCCGGCTTCTCGTACCCGAGCTCCTCGGATATCGAGTACAGGGAGAAGTACCGGTCGAGGCCGTCGCGCTCGAGGGTCTGCCGGGTCCGCGCCGGCTGGTTCGCGAGGACCGCCAGCCTGTACCCGGCTGCCGTGAGCGCCTCGAGGGCCGGTACCACGTCGGGGAGCAGGGAGTCCGGCGGGTAATCCCACGTGGCCTCCGCGTTGCGGGCCACGCGCTCGATGTCGGCGTCCGGGCCGAGCAGCGCGGGGATGATGTGGCGGCGGAACGAGCCGTCCTGGCGCAGCCGGCAGGCCTCGTACTCGCGGTCGAACGCCTCGTGGGTCACCGAGGGTTCCTCCTCGCGGATCGCGCGAAGCAGCGACTCGTAGTAAGCCCGGTCGTCGTAGATCGGGCCACCCACGTCGAGGAACACCACGTCCAGGTGGGAGGTCATCCGGCCGCGGAGTGTGCCACAAGCCGATTCGACCGTTGACGGGGCCTCCCTAGAATGGGGTCGATGCGCTACCGCACGTTCGGCGACAGCGACGTGACCGCGTCGGAGATCGGCTTCGGCCTGTGGACGGTGTCCACCGGCTGGTGGGGCGACGTGTCCGACGAGCGGGCCGTCGAGCTGATCCGGGCGGGCTTCGACACCGGGATCACCCTGTTCGACTCGGCCGACGCGTACGCGGAGGGCCGGGCGGACCGGCTGCTGGCCGAGGCCCTCGGGTCGAAGCGCGACGAGATCACCATCGCCACGAAGTTCGGCTACGACATCTTCGCGGAGCACGACCGGACCGGGCACCGCGAGCGGCCCCACAACTGGGACCCCGCGTTCCTGCGGCGGAACCTCGAGGAGACCCTCGGACGGCTCCAGACCGATCGGATCGATGTGTACCAGCTCCACAACCCGCGGATGGACGCGGTGGAGCGCGACGACGTGTGGGCGCTGCTGGAGGACCTGGTGGCCGAGGGCAAGATCCGCATCTACGGCCCGGCCCTCGGGCCGGCGATCGGGTGGCGCGACGAGGGCGTCGCCGCCATCGAGCGCCGGTCGGGAATGCGCGCCTTCCATCACATCTTCAACCTGCTCGAGCAGGACCCGGGCGCGGAGTTCAACGAGCTGGCGCGGGCCCACGGCGTCGGCGTGATGGTCCGCGTGCCGCATTCCTCCGGGCTCCTCGAGGGCAAGTACGACGAGAACACGACGTTCGACGAGAACGACCACCGCAGCCACCGCAAGCGGGAGTGGCTGACCGAGGGGCTCGCGAAGCTCGGGAAGCTGGACTTCCTGGTGACCCCCGAGCGGACGATCGGCCAGGCGGCCCTGCAGTGGGTCCTGGCCGAGCCGGCCGTGACGTGCGTGCTGCCGAACATCTACGACGAGGCCCAGCTCGCCGAGTTCGCCGCGGCGAGCGAGCTGCCCGACTTCACCGAGGAAGAGCTCGCGGCCGTGGCCGAGCTCTACGCGCGCAACTTCGACCTGGAGGCGACCCCGACCGCATGACCGAGCTGAGCCGCACGACCCCGCAACTCGCCGGGAGCGTCGGCGTGCGCCCGGTGGTCCACACCGACGCGGCCGCGGTCCAGGTCCTCCTGGAGGACCTCGGCTACCCGATGTCGCTCGACGACGTGCACTCGCGGCTGCGCGCGCTGGACGGCGAGCGGAGCACGAAGGTGTTGGTGGCGGTGGACGGGGACCAGGTGGCCGGCCTCGCGGTCGTGCACTGGTTCGAGCTGCTCGAGAAGCCCGGCCCGCTGGCGAGGCTGCTTGCGCTGGTGGTCGGTCGCGGCTACCGGGGAACCGGCGTCGGCCGGCGGCTGGTCGATGCGGCCGAGGCCCTCGCCAAGCGAACCGGCTGTCTCGGCATCGAGGTCACGACGGGCGTCCAGCGCGACGAAGCGCAGTCGTTCTACGAGCAATTGGGCTACGGAACCGGCGAGTCGAGGTACTACCGGAAGCCGCTCAGCTGACGTCCAACTAGTCGGGCTGGCAGAACAGCAGGCAGACGAGGTCCTCGACCAGGGTGTCGCTGGTCTCGAGCTCGATATGGAGGCCGAGGACGTCGACCTCGGTGGTCGTCGTCTCGCCGCTCGCGTCGCCGAGGCGGATCGGGATGTCGGCCTCGATCAGACCGAGGCCGCCGACGTCACCGCCGACCGAGGCGCCGACCGCGGGAGGCTCCTCGCCGGGAGGCGGGTTCTCGCCGGGGGGACGGTTGTTGGGGGGCAACCGCTGCTCGCCGCCGGCGCCAGGCTCGGGGATCTGCGTGCCGGGAGGGATCGAGCCGGGGCCGTCGGGGGGCGGGGTCACGGTGTCGCTCAGGGCCGGCAGGGCGATCGTGGTGGTGGACCCGCCGGGGATCGTGGCCGGCGACGTGAGGCGGCCGGCGAGCACGCCGACGGACATCAGGATCGCCGAGGCCACCAGCAGGGTCAGGAACGTGCTGGTGCCCGCGGCCACGATTCGAGCCTTGTTGCGGTCGCTCACGTAAGCGATATCGGCCGCCGGAGCCCCAACTTGAGCGATTTCCCGAGATTTCCTGAGAAATCCGGGCGTGCTCAGCGCAGGCGCCGCACGAACTCGCCGATCTCGACCCGGCGGCTCCACAGCCGGCGCCCCCGCTCGGAGGGCCGCGGCGCGTAGATCGCGTCGAACAGCGCCGCGAGGCCGCGCCGCTTGATCTCGTCGTACGGGTGCCACCAGGGGTCCGGGACCCATCCCCGGTCGACGGACAGCAGCCGTTTCTCGGTCATCTCCCACAGGCCGAACTTCGAGTGGGTCACGCCGGTCCCGGACTCCTTGATCCCGCCCCACGGCGTCTGGGGGATGCCGTGGGAGTACATGTGGTCGTTCACCCACACCATCCCCGCCTGGAGCCGGCGGCCGATGGCCGCGCCCCGGGCGACGTCGCGCGTCCACACCGACGCGCCGAGGCCGTAGGGGCTGTCGTTCGCGAGCTCGACGGCCTGGTCCTCGGTGTCGAACGGCATCACCGGGACCACCGGGCCGAACACCTCCTCGCGCATGATCCGCATCGAGTGGTCCACCCCGGTCATGACCACGGGCGCGATGAACTTCCCGGCCAGGCCCTCGACCTCGGCCGGCCCGCCGGTCCGAACGGTGGCGCCGGCCTCGCGGGCGTCGTCGAGGAGCTCGACGACCTTGTCGTACTGCATCTGGTTGGTCATCGGCCCAACCTGGGTGTCGGGCTCGCGCGGGTGGCCGGGGCGGATGGCCTGGGCCAGGTCGACCAGGCGCTCCACGAACTCGTCGTGGATGTGGCGGGCCACGTAGACGCGCTCGATCCCCGCGCAGGTCTGGCCGGCGTTGGCGAAGCCCGCCCAGAGCGTCCCCTCGATGGCCCGGCCGATGTCCGCGTCGTGCAGGACCACCGCGGCGTCCTTGCCACCCAGCTCGAGCATGACCGGCTTCATGTGCTTCGCCGCGGCCTCGTTGATTTTGCGTCCCGTCGCGGTGCTCCCCGTGAAGAAGATCTTCTTCACCGGCCCGGCCTCGACGATCGCACTCCCCACGTCGCCCTTCCCGTGCAGGACGCGGAGGACCCCGCGGGGCAGGCCCGCGGCCTCGAAGGCCCGGGCGATCTCGTTCGCGATAAGCGGCGTGTACTCGCTCGGCTTGAGCAGGACGCCGTTGCCGGCGGCCAGGGCGAGGGCGACCTCCCCGGCCGGGATCGAGAACGGGTAGTTCCACGGCGCGATGATCCCGACGACGCCGAGGGGCTCGAACACGAACTGGTGCCGCTTGAGCTTCATGTACGGCTGGGGGTTGGGGATTCGCTCGGGCGACAGGTAGCGGCTCGCGTAGGTCCCGATCCAGTTGAACGTGTCGACGACCGGGAGGACCTCCATCGTGAGGGACTCCAGGATCGTCTTGCCGTTCTCGTCGGTGAGCTTCGCGGCGAGCTCGTCGCGGTGGTCGAGGACCCACGTGGCGGCCCTGCGGATGAGCGCGCCCCGCTCGGCGATGGGGGTGAGAGCCCACCCGTCCTGTATGCGCGCGGTCTCGAGGGCGATGGCCTCGACGTCCTCGGGCGCGGTGGTCTCG
>JBBDTT010000070.1:0-8757 GCA_040904285.1 Actinomycetota bacterium | reverse complement strand
AAGTGGCAGCGGTTCAGCCGGATCACCCTGCCCCTACTGATCCCCTACTTCACGATGGCCCTGATCCTGCGGGCCATCGACGCGTTCCGGATCTTCGAGCTGGCCCTGGTGCTGGCCGGAGGGATCGAGCCCGTGCTGGGGACCTACATCTTCAGCCGGTACGCGCCACCCACCAACGACCCGTTCACGGCGTCGGCCGCCTCGATCGTGCTGTTCGGGATCATCATGCTGTTCATCGTCCTGTACCTGCGGCTGGTGGCCCGCCGGGCGGAGCTCCTGCGATGAAGGGGCCGCGCCGGGACCGGCTCGACCGCCCGATGAAGGTCATCCTGCCGGTGTGGATCGTGGGGACGGTGATCCTGGTCCTGTTCCCCATCTACCTGATCTTCATGGTGTCGTTCGCGCCCGGGTCGGCGCTGTTCGGCGAGCGGCCGGCGCTGTTCATCACCGAGCCCACCACGATGTGGTGGGAGCGCGTGCTGCAGAGCGGAGACCTGTGGGCGCCGCTGGGCAAGAGCCTCACGGTGGCCACCCTGACCACGCTGCTGGCGATCGTGATCGCCTCGCCCGCGGCGTACGTGATCTCGCGGCTGTCGGCCGGCCTGCGGTACACGATCGTGATCGGCCTGCTGGTCACCCGGATGTTCCCGGAGTTCGCCATCGGCATCTCCGTGGCCACCCGGTTCGCCAAGCTCGGGCTGGTGGACGACTACCTGGGGCTGGTCCTGGCGCACCTGATCGGGTCGCTGCCGTTCATCGCCTGGATCCTGGTGGGGACGTTCGAGACCGTTCCCCGGGAGCTCGAGGAGGCGGCGCAGATCGACGGCGCGTCCCGGGTGGGGACCCTCACCCGGGTGGTGTTCCCGCTGGCGGCGCCGGGCATCGCGGTGGCCTCGTTGTTCGTGTGGCTGTACTCGTGGAACGAGTTCCTGTACGCGCGCCTGCTGACCACGAACCAGAACACGCTGCCGCTGCAGGTGTTCACCGCGATCGACCGGGGCAGCGCCCAGCAGATGGCGACGGTGGCCGCGATCCTGACCCTGCCCATCCTGCTGGTCGTGTACTTCCTGCAGCGGTACCTGCGCCCCGGAGCGCTGAGCGGAGCGGTGAAGGGATGACGGGCGGGGACCCACCCGGGGACTCGAAGCGCCCGGATCCGGGAAGGATGGAACGAGGGATGAAGCGTCCACGAGGGGGTGGCGGGATGAGCAGACGGTATCGGGCGATCCTGGCGGTGGCGGCGGCGTTCATGCTGGTGGCCGCGGCCTGCGGGGACGGCGGGGGGGACACCGGTCCCACCGACGTCACGGCCGAGGGCGACTTCGAGGGCGTGGAGATCACCTTCAGCACCTCGCTGGCGCAGGAGGAGGAGGCGGTCCTCCAGACGCTGATCGACGAGTTCGAGACCGACACGGGGGCGACGGTCGAGATCGCCGCGATCACGTCCGCGGACCTGCCCCAGCGCCTGAAGGTCGACGTCGGTGCGGGCAGGAACACCATCCACCTGTTCGCGCAGGACAACCTGGCGCTGCGGGTGCTGGTGGACGACGAGCTCGTGGAGGACCTCTCCGACGTGGAGCTGCCGGCCGAGATCCTGCCGGAGCTGATCCCGGAGGAATTCGACGGCGTGACGTACTTCCTGCCGTACCGGCCGAACGTCCGGGTCGCGTACGTGAACACCGAGCGGTTCGCGGCGGCGGGGGTCGAGCCGCCGAGCACGCACGAGGAGTTCCGCGAGGTGGCCGAGGCCCTGGCCGCGGAGGGCGACGGGCCGAAGACCACGCTGTCGCTCGAGTTCCCCAGCGGCGCCGCGGGCGTGACGATCTCGGAGTGGATCGTGTCCTTCGGCGGGGAGCCGCTGATCCTGAACGACGAGGGCTCGGTGGCGGCGTTCGAGTTCCTGCAGGACATGTGGCAGGACGACCTGTTCGCCAGGGAGAGCCTGCAGGCCAAGTTCGACACCGAGATCGACAACCTGACCGGTGAGGTGGCGTGGTTCGCGCAGAACTGGCCGTTCACCACCGCCACGCTCGCCGACCAGGGCGTCCTGGAGAACTTCGAGGTGTACGAGGGGTGGGAGGGCCCGGAGCGCGCCGCCCACGTCATCGGCGGCGAGGTCCTCGGTGTGCCGAAGGGCGTCACCGGCAAGGAGTTCGACGCCGCGGTCGGGCTGGCCCAGTTCCTGATGTCGCAGGACGCGCAGGAGCTCCTCGCCGCGGAGAACGCGTGGCCGTCGGTGCGCAGCGACGCGTACGGCGAGGTGCCGGAGGAGCAGCAGAGCACGTTCGACGCGATCAACGGAGCGCTGGAGAACGGGTGGTACCGGCCGAACGTGGCGTACTGGGCGGACGTCCAGGAAGCCATCAACACGGCCGTGACCCGCGTGATCGTCGACGGCGACCCGGCGAAGGCCACGTTGGACGAGCTGCACGACGACATCGCCGCGGCCGCGGACAGGGCGGGCGAGACCTACCCGCCGGAGGGGTAACCGGGCGAGTCCGGACGCGACCGGACGGGTACCGACGGAGCGGGGCCACGGAGGCCCCGCTCCGTTCTTCCCAGGCCGTGTCACCGCCGGCAGGAACCTCGAGCGCTCCGAAGGAGGTACGCGGGCGGCAGCGAATATGCTTCGTTAGCCACATCGAGTGATCCGCCCAGGTTGGGGGGATCTGCCCGCAGAGTTGCTCGAAGGAGGCTCGCCCCGATGCCTTTCGACGTCACGCCCGAGTCCGAGTCCGCCGTGCCGGCCGGCCCCCCTCCCGACCCGAGCATCCCGGCGCCCGCGCAGGCCAGCGAGCCCGTGGCTCCCCTTGAGACGATCGCTCCCGCTCCGGGGGTACCGCCTCCCTCCGGCCCCTCGGCCGGGGGCGGACGGCTGGGCGATGACTTCGGGGGTGCGGTGTTCGAGCCACGGCCGCAGCTTCGCCGCAGGGGGACGCTGCTCATCGGGAGCCTCGTCGCCATCCTGGTCATCGTGGGGATCGGCGGCGCCCTGGCCTCGTTCGGCGGCGGGCAGACGGCCTCGAGCGACCCCGGTCGCATCTACGGCATCGGCGAGCCGGTGGGCGTCGGCTCGGTCACCTTCACCGTCCTCGGCGTGCGCGCCATCCCGACCACCGAGTACTCCGCGCCGGAGCCCGGCTTCACGTACATCGCCGTGCACATCGAGGCCGTGAACAACAGCGAGACCACCAAGGTCGTCAGCTCGCTGATGCAGTTCTCCGTGCGCGACTCGACGGGGCTGACGTACGAGCAGACCATCGCCGGCGACCTCGTGGGGTCGCTCGACGGGATCGTCCCGGCCGGCTCGCGCCTCCGGGGCGAGATCGCCTACGAGGTCCCGGCCGGCATGACCGGCCTGCAGCTCGTCATCTCCGACCTCTTCTCGCGCTCGGCCGTCGTTCGGCTGTACTGACCGCCGATCGGATCGCCTCGCTCATCGGCTGGCGGACCCACGGCGCCCGGTTCCGGGCCGAAGTGATACATGAGAATGTATAATGATGCCATGCGACGCACCACCATCATGGCCGACGAGGAGACGCTCGAGCGGCTTCGGGGGCTGGCCCGCGATCGGGGGGTCTCGTTCGCCGAGGTCGCGCGCGAGGCCCTGGAGGCGAAGGCGGCCGAGTATCGGCCCAAGCTGAGCTGGCTCGGCATGTTCGAGGGACCGCCGGGCGACGCCGCCGAGTACGCCTCCGAGCCCGTCCCGCCGGTCTCGTGGCGCTGATCCTCGATACCGGGATCTTCCTGGCTGCCGCGGTCAGGAACGAGCGGCAGTACGCCGCCTGTCGCGAGCTCCTGGAGACCGCCACCGAACAGCTGGTGACCCCCTCCCCCGTCCTGACCGAGGTGGACTACTTGCTGCGCCAGCGAGTGGGAACCGGCGCGATGCTCGCCGTGATCGGCTCGATCCTGGCAGGCGGCCTGATCGTCGAGGACCTTACGGCGGACGACTACGAGCGCGTTGCCGAGCTGATGGACCGCTACGACCAGATCGGGTTCGTGGACGCGTCGGTCCTCGCGATCTGCGAGCGGCTGGAGGAGCCCAAGCTGGCCACCCTCGACAGGCGGCACTTCGGGATGGTCCGGCCTCGCCATGTGGACGCGCTCGAGCTGCTGCCCTGAGGTTTGGCGCGGTCGCGCACGCCTGCTGATGTATACTGCGCTGTATATGCCAGCGACGCGCACCCAGATCTACCTGACTGCCGAGCAGCGGCGGCGCCTGGACCAGCTGGCCCGGGGGCGGGACGCGTCCCTCGCCGAGGTCATCCGGGACGCCGTCGACGCATATCTCGAGCGGGTGGCGCCGGATCCCTCGGAGGCCCTCGAGGCGACATTTGGCGCGCTCCCCCGGCTGAAGGTCCCCCCGCGCGACGAGTGGGACCGTGGCTGAGGTCCTTGTCGACACCGACGTCCTGATCAACCATCTCGCCGGCCGCCGGCGGTTCGATCCCGGCGCCGAGACCGTCTGGTACTCAGTGGTCACCCGCTGCGAGCTGTTCGCCGGCCGTGACGCCAACGAGCGGGTGATCAACCGTCTGCTCACTCCGTTCACCGAGATCGCCGTGGACCGCTCGATCGCCGAGCGGGCCGGGCGGCTCCGGCGCGACCTGCGTATCCGAACGCCCGACGCGCTCATCGCGGCCTCGGCCCTCGCCCACAGGCTGGAGCTCCTGACCGGGAACGCGCGCGACTTCGCGAAGGTCCCCGGCTTGACGGTTCGACACGCTAGCTGAGAGGGCGGCCTCCGTTACGGCGCCGCGATCAATGCAGCTCGAGGTGACCGTCACGGATGCGGTGACGGCCGTGTCCCGCCCCGGCGGACTCGAGGCTCACGGCCAGCCGCCGGCCGGGTCGCGCATGCCGGCTCACTGGAAATCGCGCGGGCGCTATATCCGCGCCGCGGACGCGCTCAGCCGGACGGTGGACCGCTGAGATCGATCCACCCCCGATCGGCGGGGGTCACGCGCTGATGCGGCCCAGGTGGCGTCCGGGCGTCGACGAAGCTTCTTCGGCGCGGCGGAGGGTCCTCGGCCGGCCCGCCCGATATCGCGCGGCCGCTATGTTGCGCGCGTCGACTCCGGGACTCCCGTTCCCGAGGACCCCGCCGGCAGCCGACCGGAAGGCGCCCTGGCCGACCTCCCGAACGTCCCGATGGGAGGTGCCCGCATGGACTACCGGCAAGCCGTCGTCGAGGGGCGCACGCTTCTCACCCGTTCCGAGGCCGATCAGTGGAGCCTCGCGCGCCTGACCTACCAGGTCCTGGTCGTCGAGAAGCGGAGGCAGGCGACGAGCCCGCCGTAGAACCACCGCCCGAAGCGGACCGGCCTCCCAGGCGGCGCGTCATCCGGCGCCGGCGGGACCCGGACGGCGGCGGACGGCGGCGTCGCGCGTCCTGACGGGGCGTGTCGTCGCCCCCGGCTAGCCTGGCGGCGTGAGCGATCGGGAGCGCAGGGTGGTCGAGCTCGCCAGGGCGTGGGCCATGGCGTACGACCTGGCGTCGGGGCCGTGCCCTCGCGACGACCTGAACCTGGTGACGGAACCCTGCGCGTGCGACGAGGACAACGAACGCCTCATCGCGGCCGAGAAGTCCCTGGCCGAAGCGGTGCGTGGACTCGGCTCCTGACGGTCCGTCAGATCCCGAGGGACCGGGCGAACTCCAGGGCGATCGTCACCTCGCGGTCGGTGAGGCCGTGGATGCCGTCGGTCTTCACGAGGGCGGTGGGGACGCCGGAGAGCGCCCGGGCGGCGGCCCATTCGAAGGCGTCCTCGTCCAGGTCGTCGTCGACCCAGACCAGGGGCCGTTCGGCGTTCTCGTCCAGCTCGGCCCACGTCAGGAGGCCGGCGAGCTTCCACGTTCGCCTGACCCGCGGGTCGGTGGTCTCGTAGGGGAACGCGATGTGGTCCCAGCCGGCGCCGACCCCGCCGATCAGCGGACTGATGTACGCGGGCGCGTGCTCCGCCCAGGTCGTGGCCCAGATGGGGTCGAACGGGCGGATCATCCGGCGCAGGCGCCCGATGGTCCCCCTCGGCACGGCGAGCTCGTACGGACCGACCACCCGCCGCCGGGAACCCTTCGGCCGGCCGAACGCGTTGATCACGCCGTCGACGTCGATGAGGAGCCTCGGCTTGCCGGATCCGTCGGGGGCGCGTGCGGTCATGTGCCCGATCTTACGGGCGGTGTGGATCGGCGCCGGCGCGGACCGACGGCGGCCACGGCGGTGACACGTCCCCGCGTACGCATCCCGGCCGATGGGCGTAGGCTCTACATGAGCCCCGCTCGGGCGCTCCACGAACAGAGGGGGCCGAACCGGATGAAGAACGGCAGGAGCGCAGCACTCCCGACCAGTGGCGGCGAACGGCCGATGAAGCAGTACGGCACCGACCGTACGTGTTCGGTGTGCGACACCAGGCTGTCCCGCTACAACGAGAGCGGCGAGTGCGGCGTGCATCGCGGCTGGGGGGCCGGTCCCACGGCGGCGAACCGACTTCGCAGGGGGTGAGCCTGGATGGCCAACAAGGACAAGGGCGAGACCAAGTCCAGCAAGAAGAAGCCCCAGAAGAGCCTGAAGGAGAAGCGGGCCGAGAAGAAGGCCAAGGGCAAGTAGCCGCTCGCTCCGCTGGTTGACACCCCCCCGCACCTCGTAGAATTCCTCCCGAGGGTTCAGCATTCGCAGTCCAGATTTCGCATCGAGCTTCGAGGCAGTTCCCTCAGGCCCCCGGGCAGCACTCCAGCCCGGGAGTTGCCAGGAAAGGAGGGAACGGCTTCATGACCACCGGAACCGTCAAGTGGTTCAACCCCGAGAAGGGGTACGGCTTCATCACTCCTGACGACGGCAGCGCCGACGTCTTCGTGCACTTCAGCGCGATCCAGGGTGAGGGATACCGCAACCTGGAGGAGAACCAGAAGGTCGAGTACGACACCAGCCAGGGCCAGAAGGGCCCCCAGGCCAACAACGTCCGGCCTGTCAGCGCCTGATCAGCGCTTCCGACTCGAGCTCGGTCCACGCAAGGTGGGCCGGGCTCCGTCGTGGCACGATCCGCACGATCCGTGCGTGGCCGGAGCTCCTCCGTCGCGGCCTCGGCGGAAAGAGGTACAATGACCCTTGAGGGTTTTGCATCACGGTTCGATGTTCTGCATCAGTTCCAAGAGCAGTTCCCTCGCCGGCACCACGCCGGAACGGCCGTCGGCCCAGCAACCAGGGCCGGTGAGCCAGGAAAGGAGGGAATGCTTTCATGACCACAGGCACAGTCAAGTGGTTCAACCCCGAGAAGGGGTTCGGCTTCATCACTCCCGATGACGGTTCCGCCGACGTGTTCGTGCACTTCAGCGCGATCGCGGGCGAGGGGTACCGCAACCTCGAGGAGAACCAGAAGGTCGAGTACGACGTGAGCCAGGGCCAGAAGGGCCCGCAGGCGAACAACGTCCGACCGACGGCCGTGAACGCCTAACCATGGCGATCACTGGGGTCTACCGCACAGCCAAAGGCACGATCTGGCGACTCGTGCACACAGACGGCGGCATGATGCGTGTAGAGCTCCTGCGTAACGAGACATGGATCCCCGGCCCCCTCGCCATGGCCGGGCTCCGTCTCTCCCCTCGCGTCACCCAGCTCACGGCGGCCGCGATCGCCAAGCTCCCCGAGTAGGGGCACGTGCGCGAGAACCTCTTCTACCGATTCGTCGTGCGCTTCGGGTTGGCGCTCATGCGCGTCATGCGCTGGACGGTCGAGGTCCGCGGCGAGGAGCACATCCCCCGCACCGGCCCCGCGATCCTGGCGGCGAACCACGTCAGCTTCCTGGACTTCATCTTCATCGGCGCCGGCGCGAACCTCCGCGGGCGCCTGGTTCGGTTCATCTCCATCGCCTCGGCGTTCCGCCACCCGGTCTCCGGACCGCTCATGCGGGCCATGCGCCACATCCCCGTCGAGCGCGACCGGGACCCGGTCCGCGCGCTGCGCTTCGCGATCGACGCCCTCCGCAAGGGCGACGTCGTGGGCCTGCATCCCGAGGGCAAGATGAACCCCGGGTTCAAGCTCGAGGGCCTGAAGACCGGGGCCGCGCGCATGGCCATCGAGTCCGGCGCCCCGCTGATCCCCGTCGCGGTGTGGGGCGGCCAGGCCATCTGGACCTCGCGCCGCCGCAAGCTCCTGCAGCGGAACGTACGGCTGCAGGTCGCCTACGGCGAGCCGCTGGCGCCCCACGAGGGGGAGACCGTCCAGGACCTCACCCGCCGCCTGGGCGAGGCCATCGAGCGCCTCATCCCCCGCGCCGCCGCCGCGGCCGCCTGAGCCCGGGTCACTCCCGCAGCGCCGAGGCCATCAGGTCGAGCTGCTCGGCGGTCTCGGCCCACAGGACGACGACCCGCGTGCCCTGGCGGAACCCGCGGGCCACGCTGCCGCTGGCCGTCTTGCCCAGGTACTCCCGCATCGCCTTCAGGAAATCCGCCGCGTCCTTGGGCGTGTCCCACGCGGTGTCCATGAGGATCGCGGTCCGGTCGCCGCTCTGCCAGGCGCGATACTCGCCCCCGTCCCACCCCGCGACGGCGTCGAGGCACCGCGCGCACGGCTGGCCCGGGGTGCCGAGCCGGAGGGACAGCGCCAGGTACAGCCACGCCTCGCCGGCGTCGTAGACGTCGATCTCCTCCCACGCCCCCTCGAGGGCGATGCTCACGTCCGGCGCGTCGACGTCGGTGGGCTCGTCGCCGGGGAACCGGTCGGGATGCATGACCTGCTCGGTGCTGGTGGGGAGCAGCCG